>JAJQEA010000304.1 GCA_021201905.1 Clostridia bacterium | reverse complement strand
ATTATCACTTGGTTCTTGTTGTGAAATATCGAAGAAACGTCTTTGATGATACTATTTCCGAACGAGCAAAATCCATTTTTGAGTATATTGCTCCTAAGTATCATATCACATTGATGGAATGGAATCATGACCAGGACCATGTGCATGTGTTTTTCCGGGCACATCCTAAATCTGAAATCAGCAAATTCATCAATGCCTATAAGAGTACAAGCAGCAGGCTGATTAAGAAAGAGTTTCCGGGCATAAAGACAAAGCTATGGAAAGAGTGTTTCTGGAGTCAAAGTTTTTGCCTTCTTACAACTGGCGGTGCGCCGCTTTCCGTCATAAAGCAATACATAGAATCACAGGGGGAAAAGCAATGAACAAAGCCTATGTGTTTCGAATCTACCCAAACAAAGAGCAGAGAATCCTGCTGACTAAAACATTTGGCTGTGTCAGGTTCATCTGGAATAAGATGTTATCAGACAAGATAGACTGCTATGAAATGACAGGCAAATGCTTAAAGACAACGCCCGCAAAATACAAGAGAGAATATCCGTTTCTCTGTGAAGTGGACAGTCTGGCCCTTGCCAATGAACAGCTGTCCCTGGAGAAAGCGTATAAAAATTTCTGGAACGGAAAAGGCAAAGTGGGATTTCCGAGATTCAAAAGCAGGCACAATGACAGGAGTTCCTACACAACCAATTATGTGAACGGAAATATAGAACTCGCAGACAACAAAATCAAGCTGCCAAAACTCAAATGGGTAAGAATAAAACAACACAGGGATATACCGGAAGGTTACAGGCTGAAATCCTGTACGGTATCACAGGACCCGGATGGAACGTATTATGTTTCCATCCTGTTTGAATACGAAGAAACGGTCACACAGAGCAAGGTGGAAAAAGTAATCGGATTGGATTTTTCCATGAAAGAGTTATATGTCGATGACCATGGCCGCATCCCTGAATATCCGGGTTTTTATCGAAAGGCAGAGGAAAAACTGGCAAGGGAGCAAAGAAAGCTGTCAAAATGTGAAAAAGGGAGCAAAAATCAAGCCAAACAACGAAAAAGAGTTGCAAAACTCCATAAAAAAATATCGAACCAGAGAAAAGACTTTCTCCACAAGCAGAGCAGGCAGATAACCAATGCTTATGATGCAGTAGTGGTGGAAAATCTCAACATGAAAGAAATGTCAAAAGCATTACGGTTTGGAAAAACGGTTCATGATAATGGCTGGGGGATGTTTATCTTGTTCTTGGAGTACAAGCTGATAGAGGCAGGAAAACAGCTTGTAAAAGTAGATAAATGGTTCCCGTCAAGCAAGACCTGTAGTATGTGTGGAAAGAAAAAAGATGAACTTGCCTTGTCAGAACGAGTTTATCTATGCGAATGCGGGAACATCATGGACAGAGACCAAAATGCAGCAATCAACATAAGGCAAGAGGGGATAAGGATCTTAGGAATCGCGTAAAAAATATATGAACCGTGGGACACACGGGGTTAGCTTGTTGACACTGTCGAGATGACTCGGCTTGAGCAAGAAGCCCCCATTTCAAGAGAAAATCATCCAGTGAATGATTTTCTCTAAGTGGTGGGAGTATGTCACTTGAAGAAGATTCATCGGATTCATATGTTCCACCTCCAAACATGCTCTAGATTACCATATCTTAAGGGCAGCGGTCCAGTCCTATATTTCCGAGGGGCGGTTCTCATGGAAAAGGACGGGACGTATGGTCTTGTAAATGGTGCCCGGCTCGTGGTATTATGGTTAAAGATGCACATGAAAGGAAGAAATATGAAATTTATTCATTTATCAGACCTTCATATCGGGAAACGGGTCAATGGCTTTTCCGTGCTGGAGGATCAGAAATATATATTAGACCAGATACTCATGATAGCAGAGGAGGAAATGCCTGACGGCGTTCTCATAGCCGGTGATGTATATGACAAACCTGTGCCCCCTGCCGAGGCGGTGCAGGTCTTTGACGCTTTTCTGACCGGGCTGGCGGACCGGAATCTGCCTGTGTTTGTCATCAGCGGGAACCATGACAGTCCGGAGCGGCTGGCTTTTGGAGGGCAGCTTATGAAGGACAGGAGCGTTTATATGGCGCCTGTGTATGACGGCCATGTGGAGCCGGTTCACATGGAGGACAGGTACGGAAGCCTGTGGGTCTATATGCTGCCCTTTATAAAGCCTGCTGTTGTGAGGAGATGCTGGCCGGAGGAGGGCGTTGAAACCTTTGATGACGCGGTCCGCTGCGCGCTGGAGCATATGGCTGTACACAGGAAAGGGACAGATGACCGCAATATTCTCATTGCCCACCAGTTTGTCACCGGTGCGTCCTGCTGTGACTCGGAGGAGCTGTCCATCGGCGGCCTGGACCAGGTGAGCGCTGATTTGTTCGATTCTTTTGACTATGTGGCCATGGGACATATCCATGGACCCCAGAAGGTGGGAAGGGATACCCTGCGCTATTGCGGGACCCCCCTAAAATATTCATTCTCAGAGGTGAACCACAGGAAGTCAGTGACCGTGGTGGAGCTGCTGGAAAAGGGAAATGTGACCGTAAACACCCGCCCCCTCAAACCCCTCCATGATATGCGGGAGCTGAAAGGAAGCTATGAGGAGCTCACCAGCCGCGATTTTTACCAGGGCACGGCTGTGGATGATTACCTTCACATCACGCTAACGGATGAGGAGGATATACTGGATGCAATAGGCAAGCTGCGATCCATTTACCCCAATGTAATGAAGCTGGATTATGACAACAGGCGCACCAGGGAAGGGAAGGTGGTGGAAGCTGCCGCCAAGGCAGACAAGCCGCCCATTGTGCTGTTGGAGGAACTGTACCAGCTTCAGAACAACCAGCCCATGACAGAGCAGCAGGCTGACTTTGCGGGAAAACTGATGGAAGAAATATGGGAGGGAAGCAGATGAGGCCCACAGAACTGATAATATCCGCATTTGGACCATATGCAGGTGAAGTCACCCTGGATATGGCCTCTCTGGGAGACAGGGGGCTTTATCTCATTACAGGTGACACCGGCGCGGGAAAGACCACTCTGTTTGACGCCATTGCATTTGCCCTTTACGGCAATGCCAGCGGGGACAGCCGCAAACCCAGAATGCTCAGGAGTAAATATGCCAGGCCGGACGCCAGGACCTATGTGGAGATGGGATTTTCCTATAATGGAAAGGAATACAGGGTGCGGCGCAATCCTGAGTATATGAGGGCAAAACAAAGAGGCGAAGGGGAGACAAGGGAGAAACCGGACGCAGAGCTTCATATGCCGGACGGCAGGCTTGTTACCGGGGATAAGGCGGTAACAGTGGAGGTGGAAGGGCTTTTGGGCCTTACCAGGGAGCAGTTCTCCCAGATTGCCATGCTGGCTCAGGGCAGTTTTTCCAGGCTCCTGTCAGGCAGAACCGAGGATCGGGGCGTCATTTTCCGGGAAATATTCAAGACAAAGCCCTATCAGCTGTTTCAGGAAAAGCTGAAGGACCGGGCCAGGGGCCTGTATGGCCGTTACGCGGACAGCAGGAAGAGTATGGAACAGTATGCGGGAGGTGTTATCACAGAGGGCCATAGCGAGGAACTGAAGCTTCGCTGGAAGGAGGTGCCCCAGGGGAGCCTGGAAGCTCTTTTGGAGGTGCTGGACCAGCTGATTACGGCAGACGAGGCGCAGCAGCAGGAGAAAGACAAGGTCATGGCCCTGGTCAGGGATGAGATAGCTGCCCTTGGAATGGAGTTGGGGAAAATGCAGGGGGATGCCGCGGTCTGCCGGGATATGGCCGCTGCCGCGGATGTGCTCAGGGAGAATAGGCCGGTTCTGGAGCAGGCAAGGACCAGGTATGAGAGGGAGAAGGAACGCCAGGCTGACAGAGACGGCCTGATTGGCGCTGTCACCAGGATGGAAGAAAACCTGAAAACCTACGACCGCTTTGACGCCCTGCAGGAGAATCTGAAGACATGCAGGAAAGAGACAGAGAGCCTTGCAGACAGGCTGGAGCGGGCGGCCCTGGAGGAAAAGCAGTGGAAGGAACGAAATGACAGCGATGAGAAGACCCTGGAAACCCTTCGCCAGGCAGGAGAGGAGTATCAGGCGGCCCTGACGGCAGGGGAGAGACTGCGCGAATACAGTGCGCGTATCGGGCTGCTGGCAGAGGAGCTGGCGCAGTACGGGCAGGAGAGGAAGAAGCTTGAGGCAGCCAGAGAGCGTTACAGGGCGGCCGACGGGGAGCGCCGGAGGGCGGACGATGCTTACCGGGAGATGTACCAGAGATTCCTGGACAACCAGGCCGGAATCCTGGCTTCGCGGCTCACAGAGGGCCAACCCTGTCCTGTATGCGGTTCCCTCACCCATCCGGCGCCGGCGCGGTATCTGGAGGAGGGAAAAGAGGCTGCCAAGGACAAGGTGGACCGGCTTAAGGCTGTTGCAGGGGAAAAGGACAAGGAGGCTGCCAGGCTCAGTCTGGAGGCAGGAAGGCTGGCAGGCAGCCTGGATACCCGCTATGAAAGGATGAAGCAGCAGATTGATGCCGAGGTGGCTTCCTGGAAGGAGGATTGGCAGCAGCGGATTCACCAGGCGGAAGCCGATGCCGTGGTATTGGCTTCGGAGTCAGGGGATGAGCGGCAGGGGCGCAGGTATTTCCTTGAACAGTGGGAACAGATGATGGGCCAGCTGAAAGGCCAGCTGGAGCGCCAGGCTGCCGCCCAGAAGGAGAAGATCCAGGAGCGGAAAAAGAGAAAGGAATATAAGGAAGCAATTGAGGGCCGGAGGGCCTTGGGGCGTCAATCCCTGGAAGCAGCCTCAGAGCTGAAACAGCAGGCGCAGAGGCTGCTGGCAGAGAGCCAGGCAAAGGAAAGGGAACTGGAGAACCGCCTTAAGGAGATGGAGTCCTCCCTGCCCTATGAAAACAGAAAGGCCGCCCAGGCCGAGCTGGCAGAGAAGAAGGCATTTCTGGCCGGACTGGAAAAGGCCTTTAAGGAGGCGGAGGAATCCTACAACCTGGTAAGCCGCCGGGTATCGGACGCCCGGGCCCGGTTGGAGGCGCTGGAAGGTCAGATGGCGGGGAAGGAGAGGCTGTCCATGGATTGTCTGGAGGAGCGGATGCAGGAGAACCGGCAGCGCCAGTCTGAGGCAAGGGAGAGGCTCACTGGTCTGGAGCAGGAGAAAAGCAGGCTTCACCACAGACTGGAAACCAACCGCATGGCAAGGGAACGCATTACCCAGCAGAAGGCGTCCATGGAGGAGATACAAAAGGAATGGACGTGGGTCAAGGCCCTTTCCGATACAGCGGCAGGAGAAGTGGGGGGCAAGGAAAAAATTACCCTGGAGACATATGCGCAGATGGCCTATTTCGAGCGCATCATTGCCAGGGCAAATACCAGGTTCATGGTCATGAGCGGAGGGCAGTATGAGCTGAAACGGTGTACGGAGGAGGATAACAGGGGAAAGAACGGACTGGGGCTGAATGTCATCGACCACTACAACGGCACGGAGCGCAGCGTAAAGACATTGTCCGGCGGGGAATCCTTCCAGGCGTCCCTTTCCCTGGCTCTGGGCCTGTCGGATGAGATACAGTCAGCCGCAGGCGGAATCCGTCTGGACACCCTCTTTGTGGATGAGGGATTTGGGTCCCTGGATGAGGATACCCTGAACCTGGCCATGAAGTCCCTGGGAGACCTGGCAGAGGGAAGGCGTCTGGTGGGCATCATCTCCCATGTGGGGGAGCTGAAGGAGCGAATCCAGCACCAGATTGTTGTGGTTAAGGACAAGACAGGCGGAAGCAGGGCATATATTGAAATGTGACGGAACTGTGGGGATAGCAGAACGGGAATGAAGTTGGAGCGCGGATAAGGAGGATAAGGAGAATAAGGTGAGAAGAAAGGACCGGGAAGTTAAGGACATATATGGAATAAGGGAAATTATACGGGAATGTAACTGCTGCAGACTGGCTTTTCCTGATGGAAAGAGCGCCTACATCGTTCCTCTCAGCTTCGGATACGACGAGGAGGAAAATGCGTTCTATTTCCACGGGGCGGCGGAAGGCAGGAAGATGGATCTGGTCAAACAGATTGGATATGCCGGGTTTGAGATGGATACCGCCCATGGCCTAAAGGAGGCGGACCAGGCCTGCGGATATTCCTTCCGATACCGAAGCGTGGTGGGAGAAGGCCCCATCCGGGTGGTGGAAGGGACGGAGGAAAAGAAAAAGGGACTGGACTGCATCATGAGCCACATGTCAGGAAAGGACAGCTGGGATTATCCGGAGGCGATGCTAGAGAGAACCGCTGTGCTGCGCCTGGATGTGGAACAGATGTCAGGAAAAGAGCAGGTTTAAGAGTTGTGACAAAGGAGGAAGAATATGTTTGAGTCAAGATGCGGAGTCTGCTGCAATCAATGTGAAAGAAAGGAAGCGGTTCACTGTACGGGATGTGTAACCATGGAAAAGCCCTTCTGGGGCGGTGAATGCGGGGTGAAATCCTGCTGCGAGGCAAAAGGGCTGAACCACTGCGGAGAATGTGCGGATTTTCCTTGTGAGATGGAGGCATCCATGGGAACGGATATGGGCTTTGACGCAGAGCCAAGATTAAAAAAGTGCAGGGAATGGGCAAAATAAAATTACCATGGAGGGCATATGCTGTCAGAGGATATGGCGGAAGCAGCGGAACAGGAATATCCGATTTTGGATAAGATTTATGAGGACCAGAGGATCACAAGGATATCGGGGAAAAGAGTGGAGTTTGACACGGTGAAATTCGTCAGGTGCAGGATGGAGGAATGCGATTTTAGCGGCGCGTCCTTCTGCAATGTGATATTTGACAAGTGTGATTTTTCTAACTGTTCCTTCCTGGATACCTATTGGAAGAATGTGAATGTATCAGACTCAAAGGGGGACGGAAGCCAGTTCTGTAATTCCACGTTTAAGTGGGTAAAGCTTCTCGACAGCCAGTTCCACTATGGGAATTTCTCCACTGCCTTCTGGGAGTTCGGTGAAATAAGGGGCTGAATTTCCAGGAGTCCTTTATGTCTGAGGTGAAGTTTAAAAAGCCGGTCATTTCCTCCACGGACCTGACCGGGACGGATTTTTTCCGCACGCCGTTAAAAGGAATGGATTTGTCGGAGTGCGTCATTGACGGCATTATGGTCTCAGATCAGTTTACGGAGCTGGCGGGGGTAAAGGTCAGCCTGCTGCAGGCCGCTGAGCTGGCCAGACTGATGGGAGTTAAAATTGTGTAAAAAGGTTATATCATATAAACTATATATAGAAAACAGGAGGATGTTACAATGGTAGAAAGCATGACGATTCAGGAGTTTCTGGATGTATTATCTTCAAAGGAGCCGGTACCGGGAGGAGGAGCCTCGGCCCTGGCCGGCGCCCTGGGCAATGCCCTGGGACAGATGGTGTCCAATCTGACCATAGGCAAGAAGAAGTACGCGCCGGTGGAGGATGAGATTAAGGAGCTGGCAGAGCGGATGAAGGGAATCCAGAGGCAGTTTACCCAGCTGGCGGACCGGGATGCAGAGGTGTTTGCGCCTCTGGCCAAGTGCTACAGCCTTCCCTCAGGTACGGAGGAAGAAAAGGCATACAAGGCAGAGGTTATGGAGGCACGCTTGCTGGATGCCAGTCTTGTGCCGATGGAAATCATGGAAAAGGCGGCGGAAATGCTGGAAATCATGGATATCCTTGCGGATAAGGGAAGCAGGATGGCTGTCAGCGACGTGGGCGTGGGAGTCCAGTTTATCCGGACCGCATTGCTGGGAGCCGTGATGAATGTGTACATCAATACCAAGTCCATGAAGAACAGGGAGAAGGCGGAAGAAATGAATGAGAAGGCGGAACGCCTCATCAAGGAGGGGACAGAGGCAGCGGACCGCATATATCAGAAGGTGCTTGAGCAGCTGAGGTAGAAGCCGGAAATCCCCGGCTTTTATGAACCTGCCGACGTATACCTGTTCACCCTAACTCTCCAGAACAGGCAGCAGAGGGCGAAGAATACAAGGCATGAGACCGGGGCGGCAGCATAGAGGAAACGTCTGCTTTTTCCCAGAAGGATAAGCAGGGGATAGTATTGGAAACAGGCCAGAGGGATAACGAAGGTAAGAAATTTCAATATGGAGCTTCCATAGATGCTGGCAGGATAGCGTCCGAATTCCCTTCCGCCGTCCGTGAAGATGTTCATGAACTCCAGCCCCTCGATGGTATAGAAACAGAGAGCCGCATAAATAATGTATAATCCCATGAACAGAAAGGTACCGCACAGAATCATAAAGAGCAGAAGAAAAGCCTCGCGGAGCGTCCAGCGGATACCGCTGGTGTGTACGGCGTAAGCAAGGATGATGGCGGCCTGTAGGAGGCGCCCTACGCTGGAGAATTCAATCCTGGAGGCAAAGGTCTGGAACAGGGTTCCGGCAGGGCGGAGCATGATCCGGTCAAATTCACCGTTTGAAACCACGTGGCTGAATCCCTTAAAGCCGGCGGCAAATAATTCTGCTATGGAAAAGGCGGACAGGACAACGGAAAAACACAGAAGAACCTGCTGGTATGTGAAACCATCCACTGCATGAAACTGCTGAAACATAAAGAACACGCTCAGAAAACCGGCAAAGGAAACCAAAAACTGTCCAAGGGCCGTGAGGAGGAAGGAAACTTTGTATTCAAGAGCACTTTTCAGCTGGATGGAAAAATAGCGGCAGTATAAACGTAGCATAATCAACCTCCCTGTATGACTGCGTGTTTTAAGGCGAGCGACATCAAATAATGGCCGAGGATTGTCAGGGCAATAACCCAAAAAAGCTGAAGGGACAGGGTGCTCAAGGCCTCTGTACCGGCAATATTTGCCGAATAAATCCGGTAGGGGGCGTTCTGCATGGATGCAAAGGGAAGCAGTTCCAGGACGCCTCGTATCCGGTCAGGCAGGAATGGAAGGGGAATGATTCCGCCGGACATGAATTCCACCAGGGAAAGGGAT
>JAJQEA010000378.1 GCA_021201905.1 Clostridia bacterium | reverse complement strand
CCGGCAGTATCGTGGCCGGAGCATTTCAGTCTGCATGTTTGGGCATTCGTGTGTCACTCCCCCCCCCCCTTTTTTTTCAGTCTCTTCCTACCTCTGCTTGGGCTGTTGGAAGATGCGGGTTATATACCTCTAGATGGTGCCACACTTGGAATTACCAATGTTTTAGACGATGATATGAGATCTGTCCCTGGATATTATGGCTATATCTCCATTCTGACCATCCATATTCTCATTCTGGCAATCACAGCCATAACACCCAGCCTGATGCCGCTACACTGGCCATGCCGCCTTCCGCTGCCCCAGCCATTGACAATAATTCGTATGTTCTGTTGTTTATTGTCCGGTGCAGCAACAGCTCTTACCTTTTATCTCCCCCTCTATCATACAGGTTCTCTCAGACAATTTTTGTATGATTCCTGGAACATACCTGTCTCCCACAGGCCTGTCAGAGTGTTTGAATCCATCTTCCGTTCCACAGGATGTTGGACCCTCCCTTTATTAAATAAGGCCATTCTTGCAGCTGTTCCGGTTGGTATCTTAATATGGCTTCTAGGTAATATAGCATATACAGGGCCTTCTCTCTCCCTTCAGAATACACAGACTTTGTATGATATGCTGGTTTCTCATGGCTGGACAGTACTATGTACCTTTCTATTCACATTATTACACTGGTCAAGTATTTCCGCCTGCCTGTATATATACAGACGGGCCAATCCCCGCCGAAAAGTCATTGCAGTTATATTGACTTCCACAGCCTTCGGGATCATGCTGTGCGCTGCTGCCGTTTCGGGAATGGCGGCTTTAGAGATTTAAGATAGGTCCATTCATGTATGCATCATCAAATTAAATATAAATTTAAGAATATTCGGTCATTTAAGTTATAGTAAGATGGCCGGATATTCATTATATTCAGACTGTCTGTAATCGTTTTATCTGTTACTGTGATATATTCTATTTTTAAAATCCAATATATAAGTGCTCCCAATTAAGCGCTTTGGTTATTATGTCGTTTTTTTTTTAATCATCCCCTCCCTATTTATTGTATTTTTTGTACATTTTTATCTTGACTAATCTGCTAATTCGTTATATACTCCAATTAAAGAAAACGTTTTATCGTTTTTAAAAGCAGCAGTTTTACCACTTTATCTATATATTATCAAATGTAATTGCGTTTTATCGCATATGTTTTATTCGAGAAATCGTTTTATCATCATAACATAATATAAACACATTATTTTGAAGGAGGAAGCGACACAGTTATGAAAAAACTTAAAGGTGTTACAGTTGCAATGATAACCCCTATGAACAAGCAGGGACACTTTGCCCCTCTGCCCATGAGTGAGCTAACAGATATACTGGTCAAAAAAGGGGTGGATGCTTTATATCCTTGCGGCACCACAGGCGAGATGTCCCGTCTTTCTGTAAACGAACGAAAAAACATTGCAGAGACAGTTATCGAATCCAATTGCGGTCGTGCAACCGTTTTTGTCCATGTGGGCGCTGACAATGTATCTGATACACTGGAATTGGCTAAACACGCCTATTCTGCAGGAGCAGATGGGGTAGGAATTATCACACCTCTTTTTCTGGGCTGCACTGCCAAAGAGATAGAAAATTATTATCTGAGCATTGCACACAGTCTTCCCGAAGATTTTCCAATTTATCTATATAATATTCCTCAGTGCTCAGCTAATGATTTGACAGCTGATGTGGCATCAAGGATCCACAGCCAATGCCCTAACGTAGTTGGAATCAAATACAGCTTGACTGATTTCAACCGCACTACTGAATATCTGGATATAGACAAGAATTTTTCCGTCCTGCATGGATGTGACCGTCTTTTTTCCAGCTTCCTGGCTTTAGGATGCGATGGAACCGTATCCGGTGTAGCCGGTGTATTTCCGGAACCATTCGTAAAGGTATATGAAGCTTACAGAAACAGAGATTGGGAAACCATGCAAAAATGGCAGAAACACTGCCGCAAAATATGCGATATTCTTAAATGCGGAAGCAATATGGCATATTTTAAAAGCGCACTGGAATTCAGGGGAGTCCCGGCAGGCCATATGAGAGGTCCCCAAATGGATTTAGATTCCAAAGAGCGTCAGCAACTCACCCACGATTTGGAGGCATTTTGCCTGGAGGCCAGCCTTCCTTCCCTAATCCTTTAAACTAAAAATTATTAATATAAAAGAACGGAGGAAATCTATGAAGACATATTTAGAGGCAGCACAGGAACTTCCAGTATTCGGAGAATACGATGTGGTAGTAGCCGGCGGAGGCACAGCCGGCATGATTGCCGGAATCGGAGCTGCCAGAACAGGTGCCAGGACCCTTGTTGTGGAACGTCTCGGAAGTCTAGGCGGACAATTTGCAGGTTTTATGAATACATCCTGGACCTGCAGTGATCAGGTCAAGCGATGTGTGGGCGGTATCCCCTATGAGTACTTCAAAAAGATAGAGGCAATAGGCGGTGTGGAAAACCCGAATTATGATAAGGATGCCTATATTCTCTATGACAGCGAGCGTGCCAAATACATCATTACAAAAATGTACGAAGAAGAGAAGAACCTTGATGCCCTTTATCTCACCATGGTGACTAAAGCCATAATGGAAGGAAACAAGATAAAGGGCATCATAATTGAAAACAAATCCGGAAGACAGGCTGTTTTTGCCAAACAATTCATTGACTGCACGGGGGATGCGGACCTGCTGTATTATACTGGCTCCCATTGTGATGTAATGGCAAAAGAAGCGCAACATCCCGCGAGCCTGCTGGCAAAACTGGCTAATGTAGATACAGAAAAACTTATCCAGCATTACAATGAGCATCCTGAGCTTCAGAAAGGCGAACGTTATCTTGGCGGACTTCCTCATGCAGGATTTTACGGGTTCAGACTTCACGAAGAACTGGAAGAGACTGTATTAGAACCGGAACAAGAATATCTGCGTGATTGGTTTATCCTGTTCTATACCACCCCGAATCCCGGAGAAATCATATTAAACATGACAGGAGTCACAGCCTTGGACGGGACCAATGCATCCGAACTTACAAAAGGTGAGGACATCAGCCGAAAACGCATCTTTGATGTGCTTCCTCTGTTTCAAAAGTACGTTCCCGGTTTCGAACATGCATATTTAGCCGCAACTGCCCCAGCTCTGGGTGTCCGTGAGAGCCGCAAGGTCATAGGAGAAGTCAGATTGACAGCTGACATTTTGATGAACGCCACACGTTTTCCTGATGCCGTATGCAGCTATCAGTCACCGCTTGGTTATCACACACCTGACGGTAAAAATATTGAATTCAGACGAATGGTGCCCGGTACCTCCTATGATATACCATTGCGCTGTATGGTACCGCTGGATGTTGACGGAATTATTGTTGCCGGTCGAAATATAAGTGTTGACTCAGATGCCTGCGGTTCTACCCGCAGTATGACAAACTGTATGACACTCGGACAATGTACAGGAATTGCTGCCTCCTATGCAGCTTCCCACAACATAGAAATACGCGCAATTTCTAATGATATTTTGCGCACCATCATGGTAGAGCAAGGAATATATTTTTCCGACTGATTTTTTCTAAACAATTAAACTGACTATAATGCCGCCAGCAAAAGGCGGCGGATCGGAGATTATAATGAAAAAAAATAAGAAGATATTATCCGTAATAATGGTTTTTACAATTCTGCTGTCATCCGTTGCCTGCAGCACTAAATCTCAGGATACTCCCTCCTCCGATACACCTGCGACAGAATCAGTTTCCGCTCCGGACGCACAAACCAAGGCGCAGTCAAACGCCCAGGCACACAGTAATCCTGAATATACCATACGCTATGCATTTACCTCTCCTCAAAATTCACAGGTGGGAAAAATCGCTGAAGGCTTCAAGGAAAGAGTGGAGACGCTGTCTGACGGACGTATTACCGTTGAAATGTATCCAGATGCCCAATTAGGAGATAAAGCTGCCAACCTGGAAAGCGTACGCACTGGCGAACTGGAAATGTGTGATGCCTCGGCCTCTGATATGTCCGGATACAATGGCCGCTGGTCTGTATTCTCCTTCCCCTACATGTATAACGATTCCAGAGAAATGCTGGATGTAGTGAGAAGCGACGCCGTATTTACCATGCTGGACTCTGATACCACAGCAGCCGGCTTTAAAATCATAACATTCGCAGATTTCGGCAGCCGGAATGTATTTGCAAACAAAGCAGTACAGACGCCAGCGGATGCTAAGGGTATAAAAATACGAGTCATGAACGATCCCATTCTTGCCAAGACCATGGAACTTATGGGATTCAGCGCTATCAGCCTTGGCTGGAGCGAGGTCTATACAGCCATGCAGCAGGGGACAATTGATGCACTCGAACAAAACGAAGCTTTATGCGCCGACAACATGCTGTTTGAAGTTGCCAATACCTACTCCTATACAGAGCAATTCCGCATTCCTGGAATTCAGTATATGAGTACAAAGTTCTATGATAATTTGCCAGAAGATTTACAAAAAGCTGTCATCCAAGCCGGAATTGAGAACGAAGAATCAATATACCAGTGGTTCCCGGAATATAACCAAAAGTCTATTGATGTACTAAAAGAGAATGGTGTCACCTTTGTTGATGTAGATAAAGACTCCTTCATACAGGCTACTGAGCCTATTAAAGATTATTATTTTTCTCTCAATACTACCCCCGCTGATGCGCAAGAATTATATGATGCCATGATTGCTGCGCGCAGTGCCATCCGTAATAAATAATGCAATCCACTTGAAGCGGAAGACTGTCCCACGATGCGGCAGTCTTCTGTATTCCCTAAAGGAGGGATATATTTGAAACATCTGATTTCCATTATTCATAAACTGGAAAATATTCTGCTAGTCTTGTGCCTGATATATATCATTGTCATGGTTCTGGTAGGCGTTGTCCTCAGATACAGCTTTTCCACCAGCATCATGGGAAGCGACGAACTCATCGGTTATCTTGTTGTATTCTTGGGTATGATGGGTTCGGCCGCCACCATACGTGACAACGAAAATATATGTCTGGACACCATTGTCCTAAAAATGTCTCCCCAAAAACAAAAATACCTTTATGTTCCTGTTCAGATTTTGATTATATGCATACTTACTTTTTATATTTTCTGCTCTGCAAAATTCACCATTGGCAACATGGATGTCAAATCTCCCATGAACCGCATATCCATGGGTATTCCCTATGGTTCCATGACAATCAGCCTTATATTCATGCTTTTTGAACAGATTGTATTCTTTGTCACACGGATTAAAAGCCATAATCTCTGTTGGGATTCACAGAATCACAGCGGATAAATGTATCTGTAAAGGAGGAAAACACATGCTTCCAACCATTACATTAATTGTTTTGATGTTTATCCTGATTTTTTTAGGCATTCCAATCTGCTTTGCATTTGCTTGTGTAAGTATTGCAGGTGTATTCATGATAGGCAGTAACCCCTTAAACGTAGTTCCCCAGGGACTTTTTGGAGGAATGAACTCTTTTACCATCCTGGCTATTCCCTTTTTTGTTTTTGCCGGCGAACTGATGAATTATGGCGGAATCACCAAAAGACTGGTCCGTTTCTCAACTCTGATTATAGGAAGAATGAGAGCGAGTCTTGCTCAGGTCAACATACTTGCCAGTATGTTTTTCGGGGGAATCACAGGATCCGCAGTAGCAGACACCTCCTCGATTGGCGGCATGCTGATGCCAGCCATGGTTGAGGAAGGATATGATCCCGACTTTTCTGTAGCAGTTACCGCCTCTTCATCGGTTATTGGCCCCATCATACCTCCATCCATTGTCATGGTCGTGTATGGCGCTACTGTCAATACGTCTATAGGCGCTATGTTTATGGGAGGTATCATACCTGGAATTTTAGTAGGACTCGGCCTGATGGCTGTGGTGGCATGCATGTCCAGAACTCACAATTTTCCACGCAGAACAGAAAAATTCTCCCGACAGGAGGCATTGGAAATCTCCTTGGGCGCCATATTTCCATTGGGAATGCCCCTTATCATATTAGGTGGAATTCTGTCTGGCATATTTACTCCAACCGAAGCTGGTGCTGTATCCGCTTTCTACTCCTTAATTGTAGGTACCTTCATCACAAAAGGTAAAATTTTTAAAGCTATTCCCTCCATGCTTTTAAAGACAGCCAAGACTACGGCAGGGGTTCTGTTTATCATGGGTAATGCCATGATACTCAGCCGGATATTCGCTTATCTCCGTATTCAGCAAAGTCTGGCCGAATTTGTCACCACATACCTGAATACACCGATCCTGTTTCTCATTTTTGTAAATATACTTCTTCTCTTCATGGGTATGTTTATGGAAGGAAGCGCTACCATCATTCTGTTAGCCCCTATTTTAGCTCCGATTGCAAACTCCCTTGGAATTCACCCTGTACAATTTGGCCTGATTATGTGTATGAATGCCGTAATCGGAAACGCCACCCCTCCCGTTGGTGTATGCCTTTTCATTGGATGTGGAATCGGTAAAATCACCTTATGGCAAGGCGCAAAAAAGATCTTTCCTTTTATTCTTGCTGAAATTACTGTATTGCTAATGGTGTCCTATATACCGCCATTAACCACATTTTTACCCAAGATGGCTGGATTGATAAAATAAAAGTTCCTAAATTATCCATTTTTGGTATTTCTTGACGCTTTAAACAGATTATACTAAAATGTAAGTAATTATGTTTCAGGAAATGACAGAGGTATCATATGGTTACCATAAAAGATGTTGCATTACAGGCTGGAGTGTCAATTGCTACCGTCTCAAGGGTCATGAATAATGCAGATAATGTGGGCGAGGAGTACAAAATTGCTGTTCAAAAGGCAATTGAAGAATTAAACTACCAGCCCAACGCAGCAGCCCGTTCCATGAAAAAAAAGGCATTTCGGACAATTGGTGTCATCATGTCTGATTTTTCTGTACCATTTTTCGAAAAAATCATCAAACAAATCGAAAAGACATTCAGAAGCAAGGGACACCTGGTTTTGTTTGTCAATACATATGACAACCCAGAGACTGAAAAGCAGGGAATACAGTTCATGGTTGAAAAGCAGGCCGATGTAATCCTCATCTGCTCCACTGGAGAAAATGAAGATTATCTGGCTCATCTACAGGATCAGGGAATATCCGTTATTTTCTTTGACAGACGTTCTAAGAATCATTTGTTCCCTACCTTCTATGTTGACAAACGTAAGGCTATCTATCGCGCTCTGGAATACCTGTATCTTATGGAGCACAGGAAAATAGCATTTATTTCAGGTCCCCGGCAATTGTCAACAAACTATGACCGATATATGGGAATCATGGATTTTGTATATGAAAAGGAAATAAGCTCCAATTATATCAGCTACTATTTTGGCACTTTCTCAGAAGAATATGGTTATTCTGTCATGGATGAATTATTGAAAGAAAAGGATCCGCCCTCTGCAGTCATTGTCGGCAGTGCGGTTCTGGCTGCTGGCGTTCTTTTATACTGCAAGGAGCACGCCATAGATATCCCTGGCCAATTATCCCTCATATCCTTTGGTGATTTTTCTACTGGCAAACTAATTGAACCCCGGCTTACCTATCTGGAGGATATGCATGAACGTCTGGGGCAGCTTTTAGTCGAAGCCATACAGGAAGCTTTTGATCAGGTTCTGGAACCCCGCCAGATAACCGTTTCTTCCGAACTTATTACAAATGAGTCTGTAACCCGCCCCTTCATACAACTCACCTGATTCTGGTTTCCCCGGAACATGGCCCTGCCCCGGAAATATCTTCCAGGGCATGTCCCCCATTTTCTGGGGATTCTTTCTTGACTGCCGGGTCCCATGAGCCTATAATGGAACTAAGTAAACAATAGGATACATATATGGACATTCAAAAACGCAGGACGTTCATCATCAGCTTTATTTACTTTGGAATCATAGGCGTGCTCTGCTATATAGGATTAAAGAAGCTCCTGCCCATACTGTTTCCCTTCATGGCAGCCATGGCTATTGCAGCCTTGCTGGAACCGGCAGTGTCCTTGCTGGACAGACATATGAGAGGTGGAAAGGGGGTAGCCGCCGCGGTTGTGCTGCTGGTCTTTCATGGTTCCATTCTGACAATCATGTGCGTGTCCGGCAGCCAAATACTAGCATCTATCCAGGAGCAGGCAAAAAAACTGCCCGGCATCTACAGCCAGACCATTGAACCAGGTCTGTCCCATTTCTTTTCCTTGTTGGAGAACAGTTTCCCGGGACACAGCATCCACATATCAGCCCTTGGACAAAGCCTGGAGCATTTCATGGAAAATGCTTCCGCGGGCATCTCCTCCGGGCTGCTTGGCTGGGGCGCCTCTGCCATAAGCGGGATTCCCGCCATGTTCCTTGATTTCATCATCGCTGTGATAGCATCCTTTTTCCTGACAGGCAATTACAGGGAGACGCTGGATTTCCTGCTGTGCCAGATTCCTGAGGACAGACGGCAAATGCTCTTACAGGTACTTCTCCATGTCCGCAGTGTTGCCTGCCGTCTTTTGAGAGCTTATACTCTCCTGATGCTTCTGACATTTACGGAGCTTTATATGGGCTTCCTGGTGCTGGGCGTTCCGGCCAGATTCACGCTTGCCTGCATCACCTCGCTGGTGGATATCCTGCCGGTACTGGGCACAGGCACCGTGCTTCTTCTCTGGGCCTTCATGGCCTGGATGACAGGCTCCGGAAGTCTGGCCCTGGGCCTTGTGTGCCTGTACCTGCTCATAGCAGTGGTCCGCCAGACCCTGGAGCCCAAAATCATCGGCCATCAGATGGGCCTGTCCCCCGCAGCCACCCTGCTGTGTATCTTTGCAGGCGGCAAGCTTCTGGGGCTGACCGGTATATTCCTGTTTCCCATAGCCGCCACCGTACTGGCCGAGCTCCACAGCGGAAATAACCTGCCCGCGCAGGATCATGTTTAACCTCCCCACCCGCGGTTTCCCACCTCGCACTTTGCCCACACC
>JAJQEA010000348.1 GCA_021201905.1 Clostridia bacterium | reverse complement strand
GGGAAAAGGTTTGAGAAACAATCGGAATTCAATATGTGGTTTTGAAGGTATGTATTACCTGCATAAATAATGCAGGTTTTTCATATAATATCTTCAAAAGGTACTTGATGAATTTTTTATTATCATGTATAATAAGAAATCGGAGAGCATCAGCCTATTCCTCGATAGCTCAGTCGGTAGAGCACGCGGCTGTTAACCGCGCTGTCGTAGGTTCAAGTCCTACTCGGGGAGTTTTTTAATTTATATATGCAAGGCCCCATGGTCAAGCGGTTAAGACATCGCCCTTTCACGGCGGTAACAGGGGTCCGAATCCCCTTGGGGTCATTTATAAGTTAATATGGCGACGTAGCCAAGCGGTAAGGCACGGGTCTGCAACACCCTTATCACCGGTCCGATTCCGGTCGTCGCCTCTCAAAAAGAATCACGGATATGTGGTTCTTTTTATTTTATCTATAAACAGAAAATGCAGGGAGATACAGTTACCATGAAGGCAAGAAGTATGAAAAAATGGCTGTCAGTCATACTGGCATGTCTGGCGGCAGTGATTCTCATAGCGGCGGCAGGAGGAGCATTCCTGTTCCGGCATGAGTTAAAGACGTTGTACTCGCTTAAAAAAGTGGATGACAATGTGCTATATACCATGAAGTATGATGGGGATTATGGATTTGATGAATTTTTGGAGACAGGGGCCAGCAGCGACAGGGAACTGGTGGAGTTTGTGACCAATCGTCTGTTAAAAGGAATTCCACTGGAGTTTTCCATTCCCGACTTAGGTTGTTCCACCTTCAGCGCACAGACAGAGGATGGGGATCGCATATTCGGCCGGAATTTTGACCTGACGTACTCTCCGGCCCTTTTCGTGGTAACAGAGCCAGACAACGGTTACCGTTCCATGTCAACCGTCAACCTGGCATTTCTGGGATTTGGGGAAGATAAGCTGCCGGATACATGGAAACGCAAAATCATAACCCTGGCAGCGCCCTATGCCCCTCTGGACGGCGTGAATGAAAAGGGGCTGGCAGTGGCTGTGCTGCGCATTGGCGATGAGCCTACTAACCAGGACACGGGAAAGACGGATATTACCACAACCACAGCCATACGTCTTATGCTGGATAAGGCTGCTAATGTGGACGAGGCCCTGGAACTCCTGGCACAGTACGACATGCATTCGTCTGCCGGGAGCTGCTACCACTTTCAGCTGGCAGATGCCCAGGGCAACAGTGCGGTGGCAGAGTATGTAGATAATGAGTTTGAAGTAATAAGGAAAAATGGAGACTACCAGGCAGCAACGAATTTTCTGCTGTCAGAGAAGAAATTTAACTTTGGAAACGGCCAGGACCGTTATGAGATATTGGAACAGGCATTGGGAGAATGTACCGGCATTGTCAAGGATGAGCAGGAGGCAATGGACCTGCTGGAAGCTGCGTCCAAGGACTGGCACGTGTCTGAGACAACAGGACGTCTTAATGCCACACAGTGGTCCATTGTATACAATTGTACGGATCTTACAGCCAGTGTGATTACCGGGAGGCAGTATGACAAGCCTGCCCATGAATTCAGTCTTAAATAGTAGTTGACTCTTTAGCGGAGAGCAGTCCCTTGACTGTCTTTCCGCTGTTGTTTTTTGGAAGGTTTTCGTGGAATATAATATCTCTGGGAATTTCCCAGGATTCCAGATAATCATTCAGCCCTTTTTTTATGATGCGGCGCAGGGCAGATGCGTCCTGGCTGGAAGAGGTGGGCGCGGGGAGGACAACATGGGCCCGCAGGGCATTGTTTTCAAAGATGACAGCGGCCTCCTGTACCTGAGGCAGGGAGTTCAGGGCATTTTCTATTTTTACGGCTGAGACTTTACGGCCGTGAATATTGTATACATTGTCTTTGCGTCCATTAAAGTACAGATAACCGTCGCGGTCCAGATAGCCGGTATCGCCAACGCTGTAAGGTCCTGTGATTCCTATGGCGGAATAGGGGGTGTCCACATAGATTTCACCGTTACAGAGGGTTACGTTTACCCCTGGAAAGGGTTTGCCGATACAGGCCGGGTTATCATTCATTTCCTGGTCTGTCAGCCAGGTGACATAGCTCAGTTCACTGGCACCATAATAGAGGAAACAGCAGCTGTCCGGATAAGCTGCTTTTAAGAGGACCATATCCCCGCGGCCAAGGCTCTGGGAACCGGCCAGGATGGTCTTGATATCTGGGTTGGGATGGGAGGCGTATTTTGCCAGGAGCCGGAGCTTGGAGGGGATGAGATAGAGGGCATTTACATGATGAAGCTCTATTTTCCTGCACCAGACAGAAGGATTTACATGGGAAGCAGTGATGATGGACGCTCCCAGTGACAGAAGGGACAGATACAGATTCAGATTGCCGGTAAACGCCAGGCTGCCCTGGGCAAAGAGCCGTGTTTGTGCAGTCATTCCAAAAATTATATTTTGGACAGGAAAGAAGGAGGCCCAGCTATCCAGGGTACGGAACCATAGCTTTGGCTGGCCCGTTGAACCGGAGGTAAGCACCCCCATACAGGCCCCGGCAGGAACTTCCTCTGTTATAAGGGATTCAGGGACACATTTCATATCGGCGGGCACAATGACAGGAACACGGGATGTACCGCTATATGCCAGAAACTGTACCAGCTGGCCATGCACAGAGGCTGCCCTGATCCACGCCACGCAAGGAGCGGCCGGTTCCGGGTACAGGGAACGGATGCGGCAGGCTTCCCTGGCAAGCGTGCCATATGTATAAAACTGTCCATCCTCAACCAGGGCTGCCCTGTGAGCCGGAATGGACTGAATCAGAGAGATAATCCATTGAATGTTTCATGGGTGACTCCTTTTGGCGTATGATATTTGGGGAGATGATGGTGTTTACTGTTCCAGAAGAATGGCGCTTCCGATACCGCCTGCGGCAGCCGCGCAGCAGATGCCCCGGCTGCTTTCAGACAGTTCCATGGATTTCATCAGATGGAGAAGGATAATGGCGCCGGAAGCCCCATAGGGATGTCCATAGGCCAGGGCGCCTCCCAGCTGATTGTACCGGGAGGCTTTATCCGGATAAGCCCGGTTTATGAGAACATCAATGGCGGCAAAGGCCTCGTTGCACTCAAAGGATCCGATGTCATTCATGGAGAGTCCGCTGCGCTCCAAAAGACCCCTGACAGCAGGAAGCACGGAGGCAGGGCTCATAAGTGGGTCAGCCCCAACCGTGCAGGCATTTGCGAGGCGGAAGGGGGCAGAGAGTTGGTGCTTTTTCAGATACGGTTCTGAACAGAGAAGAAGAAAGGCCGCCCCATCGTTCATGGTGCAGGCATTGGCGGCATTGAGATACCGGCCATCCTTCAGGACACAGGGCAGCCGGTCCAGCAGGCGCTGGTTCAGGCGGGGCCGGATTCCCTCATCGTGGTCGAGTCCGTATACAGGGACGGTTATGCTGTCAAGAAGGCCTTCCCTGGCAGCTTCGTACACCCGCCTGTGGCTTTCCAGAACCCAGGCATCCATTTCTCCGGGGCTTATATGGTAATGGCATATTGTCTTTTCCGCACCCTGCAGCATTACGTCCTCACGGTGCGGGCCGGGAATGAATTTGGCAGTGGTGTATGTATGGGAGGAAATGTAAGGACGGTTAGGGTTATAGCTGCGCAGGGGCTGGGTGGAACTGCTTTCAAAACCTCCGGCAATTACCAGATCAGCCAGACCGCTCTGTATCCTGGCCGCGGCTGTTATGACGGCTTCCAGGGAGGAAGCGCACTGAAGGTCCACTGTAACGGAAGGAATGGATTCTGGCAGTCCTGCCTCCAGCGCCATGAGACGGGTAATGTTGCCGCCGCCTCCCACACAGTTTCCGCAGATAATCATATCAATTTTTGAGGGCTGGTACCGGGCGGTCAGCTCCTTTAACACGGCGGCGCCAAGATGCTCGGCGGGTACATGGCGGTATGCGCTGTTTCTTACGCCGATGAAGCTGCGCAGTCCTCCAAGTATGAATACCTTGTCCATGAAAACCTCCTAACGGGCCCGCTGGGCGTTTGACAGGCTTATCTGCACCGGCTTTGCAATCAGTGCGGCGGCACAGCACTTAAAAATATCCAGGGGAATGAACGGGATTACGGCGGCTGTGAAGGTGGCTGCCCAGTCCATTCCGGTTATGTATTTCATATAGGCACTTCCTATCAGATAAATCACAGGCATTCCAACCAGAATGGTCACCAGACAATACCGCTTAAAGCTGTAATATTTTCCCTTTAACCATGACATGAGCATGACAGCCGGAATCCATGACATGATATAGCCGCCTGTTGGGCCGAACGGTTTTCCGGGACCGCCCATGGCGCCGGAGAATACAGGCAGGCCGGTCAGACCCAGAAGCATATACACAACCATGGTAAATGCCGCCTGCCTGGGAGTCAGGAGCAGCGCAATGAGATTGACAACCAGGGTCTGGGCCGTAAGACTGGCCGGTGTGAATGGAAGAGGGATGACAATGTAAGTGGAAACACATATCAATGCGGTCAGCAGGGCCATTTTGGTGAGTTCTACGGTGTTGAATTTCTGATTCATGATTACCTCCGTTTTTGCGTTTCATCGTGTGTGTATGGTCATGGTAAAACAGGTGGCACTGCCCACGGTTCCCGTTACCACGTTGTTTTTTTGTGTCAGGCGGACTGTTTCTCCTGCGCGGACAGGGTGCAGGAACCGTATGGACAGGGTCAAGGCAGGGCTGCGGGGGCCGTATAATTCTTCCAGCCGGCTGAGTATCCACAGGCCGGGAACGACGGCATTTGGCCCATGGTGAATGGGGTTGGTATCCCCGGAAGCAGCCAGGAAAGCTTTGAGGTCCTCAGGAAGGAAGGTGATGGTCAGCTGGCCCTGCATACACCCGGCCCCCCCTGATACGTCCTGTATTACCCAGTACCTTAGGGTCCACCAGGCAGATTTCGAGAGACTGGCAGGGCAGACGGCCTGTATCATATGCAGTGGTTTCCAACAGGACATATCCTGGAGCAGCCTTTTTCGGTATGGATTCAAAGGATGCGGCTTCCAACCGGCTGTGGAGACAGTACCGGGCCTTTCCAATCACCCACCCGTCAAAATCCTTCTGTCCCCACTGGCAGGCGGCCTGTATGAGTTTTATCATATTGTGTATCTTTGGGTTCCTCTCTGGAATTTACCATTATATTTTACTTATTATAGATAGTGGGCGGGGAAATGTCAACATATAATCATGATTTGGTTAACAATCAAATGACCGTCATAAATTACGCCGGCGGCATAAGGTGGCAATAGAGCAAAGGATACAGAGGCAGAATTGGCAATACTGGGAATCAATGACATAGAAAGCCTCTTTCCATATCCTTTCCGATATGGTAAGATAGGTAGGTAAATTGAGATTGTATAGTGACAGGATGAAGAGATGAATTACATTGTGTTTGATTTGGAATGGAACCAGAGTCCCAATGGAAAGGAAGATTCAGTGGAGCATCTTCCTTTTGAAATTATAGAAATCGGAGCAGTAAAGCTGAACGGGAATTTTGAAGAGACGGGAACGTTTCACAAGCTGATCCGGCCCAAGGTTTATAAAAAGATGCATTTTAAGATATCGGAAGTGACGCACATGGATATGGCAAAGCTGCGCCAGGAGGGAGAGCCCTTTGATATGGTTATGAACCGTTTTCTTGCATGGTGCGGTGAGGAGGAGTATTGCTTCTGTACCTGGGGATCCATAGATTTGACGGAGCTTCAGAGAAACATGGCTTATCATAAGCTTCCCAACCCATTTCCAAGACCCCTTCTTTATCTGGATATCCAGAAGCTTTACTGCCTCCAGTACGGGGACGGAAAAAACAAGGTTTCCCTTGATATGGCGGTACAGCTTCAGGGGATGGAGGAGGAGAGGCCGTTTCACCGGGCGCTGGATGACGCCTATTATACTGGCCGTATCCTTTCCGTGCTGGACATGGAGACGTACGGTACCTATGTGTCGGTGGATTATTACGGCCTTCCCAGGAATAAGGCCGAGGAATACCGGCTGCATTTTCCGGAATACTCCAAGTATGTGTCCAGAGAATTTGACTCCAGGGAAGATATCCTGAAAGAAAAGGATATAACAGATATGAAATGCGTGAAATGCAACAGGATGCTGCGCAAGAAGCTCAGATGGTTTCCTTACGGACAGAGATTTTATTTCTGCCTGGCCGTATGCCCGGAGCATGGGTTTGTGAAAGGGAAGATCAGGGTAAAAAAGTCAGAGGATGACCGCTTTTATGCTGTGAAGACGGCAAAAAATGGCGGATGCCCAGGATGTGGAGCTTTTGGTCCAGAAGAAGGAGGACGGGCGGAAAAAGCGCAGTGCCAAGGCCCATCACAAGGCTGCCTCCAAGCCCCTGAAGGGGAGAAGCAAACAGAATCAATCGGATAAGGTTTCATAGGTAGAAACGGAGCAGGTGGATGAACCACAGTCTCCCGGTCCCTCTGGTATGAGAGGCCGGGGGATTTTTTTGATTATAAAAGACGTTTCACGCTGGAGCGTTCCACCAGCTTTCCTGTGATCTGGGTTTTCATGGGCATGAACCGGGGATCCTCTATGAGCTGCATCAGCTGGATGACAGACTGCTTTCCCATTATCTTTCTCTGCACATGGATGGTGGTCAGTGTGGGGGAGCTGATGGAGGAATAGGGGATATCGTCAAAGCCAATCAGGGATACGTCATTGGGAATTGTGTACCCTTTTTCCTTCAGGGCCTTCATGGCGCCCAGGGCAATGGTATCGTTTTCCGCAAAAAAGCAGGAGGGAAGCACCGGGTTCTGCTCCAGTATTCTGAAAAAATCGTCATGGGCCCCCAACATGGTGGGTTTTACACGAAACTCATTTTTAGGGTCAAACTGAAAATTCAATTCTTGTACATATCTGAGAAAGGCTACGTGCCGTTCATTAAAGTTTTCTGCTCCTGTGGTACTGCCCAGGTAGCCCAGTTCGGTATGTCCGCATTCTTTACAGTACTGGAGGGCAATGTGGACATTTTCGGCATTGTTCATGCATACACTGCTACAGTAATGGTTGGGGACGGTGTTGTCCACCACCACAAACGGGATGGGAATGGAATCAAGGGCTGAGAATTCATCCCGCATCACCTCGGTTGCAATGAGGAACATCCCGCAGTATTTGCTGTAGTCAATGGAATCAAGGGCTGACTTTAAGCCGGTTTTGACAACGGTCATGGTCATGCCCAGCTGCTCCGCGCGGAGCTGTTCCTCGATGGAGTCAATGATCATGGAAATAAATCCCTGGTTTTCCTCCACCAGCATACCGCTTTTATAGTATTTTACCAGAAGCACGTTCTTGCCGCTTTTGGGCTTGCGGGCAGGAGGCGTGTACTGGGAGGCTCTTACTGCGTCCAACACCTTCTTGCGCGTATCCTCACTGACTCCCTTTTTCCCGTTTAACACTATGGAAATGGTTGCGGGTGAAACGCCAATCTGCTTGGCCAGCTCTCTGACGGTCATATGAACTCTCTCTTTTCGGATTGCAGAAGATAAATTAAACATAATTGAACAATCCTTGTGATTTACTAATCATACTATAGTTTGAATTATAACACAGGGTTGAAACCGGGTCAATTCAATATAAAAATTTGAATGTTTACTAAACAAAAACAAATACAAGAATGGTGAAAAAGTAGCTGTTTATTGATTTGTACAATTAAAGTGCACAATAAAAACAATAATTAATGGAAATTATAACAAAAATACCAAAGAGATATTGACATTAAAGAAAAAACGTTGTACTATTTAGTTAATATAAAGAACGAGACACACATATTGTTTACTAAACAATATTAATAACAAAAAAAGGAGGAAAGAGTACAATGAAAAAAATGAAAAAAGTGGTCAGTGTAATTACAGCGGCTGCTATGGCAGCATTCCTGCTGGCAGGCTGCGGCGGCTCGGGAGGTTCATCCACCACGGCGGCAGAGACTAAGGCAGCAGAGACCACCGCGGCAGCGGCGGCGGAGACCACGGTAGCAGAGGCTGCGGCAGACACCACAGCGGCGTCGGCTGCAGCGGAGAACCCGGTGGCAGGTAAGAAGGTGGCTTATATCATGCTTCTGCCTTCTGCAACCATCTTCCAGATGTGGAAGGATTCCTGCGCATCCCTTTGCGATGCCCTGGATGTAAAGTTTGATTTCTTCTTCTGTGACGGTGACTTCAATAAGTGGCAGGATACCATCCGTACTTGCGCATCCGCAGGATATGACGGACTGCTGGTCAGCCACGGCAACCAGGACGGCTCTTACGTATTCCTCAAGGAAATCACAGAGCAGTATCCGGATATGAAGATTGTAGCCTTTGACACGCAGTTCTACTCGGACGGAGCATATCAGAAGCTTCCGGGCGTAACCCAGATGTTCCAGCAGGATAAGTCCCTGGTAACCGTTCTTCTGGACCAGATGATTGAGAAGTACGGCGAGGGCGTCCGTCTGATTAAGGTTTGGAGAGGTCCTAACTACAACAGCCCCTTTGACCGCCGCGAGGTTGGCTGGCAGGAGTATGAGGCTGCCGGCAAGATCGTGACCGTAGGCGAGGTACAGCCTCTTCAGGATTCCGTTGACTCGGCAAACACAGTGACTGCCGCATATCTCCAGGGCGTTAACAGGGCAGATGTGGACGGCGTCATCGCATACTATGACCTGTACGGCCAGGGCGTTTACAACGCAATCGCTGAGAATGACAACTTTAACGGCAAGAACGGCGACGCTCTTCTCATGGCATCTGTTGATATTGACCCGGTTGACGTAACCAACATGCAGACCCGTCCTGACATCTGGACCGCAGCAGGAACAACCGACTGGACTATGAACGGCGAGATTGGCATGCGTATCCTGATGTTGGAGCTGGTAGACCAGTATGATAAGATTTATGACCCTGCAACCGGTGAGAGCGGCGTGGATGTAGTTGAGGTTCCCGGCACCGCAATCAGGGCAGATGCGCTTAAGTCAGATTCCACCGTTGAGAACCTGGGCAATATTGCCGGCGAA
>JAJQEA010000404.1 GCA_021201905.1 Clostridia bacterium | reverse complement strand
GCTTTTTTACTGTCATCCCGGTATTTACCATCTTCAAGGGATTGGGATTTTTTTCCCTGGTCAGCCGGCACCTGGTTCTTTCCTGCATCTCCCGTTTCCTGTGGCTTTGAATCAGTTGTCCCGTCTTTTTTCTTATCCGGAGCCTTTGTCCCAGTCCCCCGGGCGTCCTTTAAACTCTGTGCAAATACGTCCATGAAACTGGCTGTACCCTCCTGCTTTTCCCCGGCTCCGGAACCTGCCGTTGGATTTGCCTTGTAACGGCCGGCTGCCAAAACCTGTGTAAATGTTCATGCATTCATCTGTTTCACCTCCTTTCGCAGATACTATCTATTTAGGAAACGCCATTCCTGACAAATGTTCCGGCAACATGCTCTATGATAAGATCCTGCTGCTCCTTTGCCTCCTCATGGCGGTATTCCTCCAACTGTTTTTCCTTCAGCTTCTCCAGCTTTTTTACTTCCTGGGAAGCCTCCGTCACCACGCGCCTCTGCTTCTCCACCCTGGCCTGCGCCCGGGCCAGCTCTGTCTCTATCTCTTCCAGCCGGATTCTGACGCCTTCCAGGACGGAATAACAGCCTTTCAGGACAAAAACCGTTGTGCCCTGGCTCTGGCGCTGTCCGATTTCCTCCTGGATATGACGGATTCTTAACTCCTTATCCTGCCTCTCCTCTTCCAGCTTATCCCGCTCAGCCGTAACCCTGGCGAGAATGCCTTTTTCCTTTTCCAGGTTCTGTTCCTGGTATGCCAGCATACGCTCCAGTGTAAATACAAACTTTTTCATAGCCCTCCCCTTAATCTGTTGCCTGAATCATCTGAATCACTGCCTCATCCAGGGAAAAACTCTCATCTGTTTTCTGCTGAAGGAATTCATAAATATGGTCGATCCGTTCCAATGCATCGTCCAATTCCGGATTCGTTCCCTTCTTATAGGCTCCGATGGAAACCAAATCGCTGTTGCTCTCATATACAGCTAAGAGCCTGCGAAGCTTCCCGGCAGCCGCTTTATGCTCCGGCGTCACAATGTCATTCATAAGGCGGCTGACGCTGGATAGTATATCAATGGCCGGATAGCGGTTTTTAGCTGCCACCTTCCGGGACAGCATGATGTGTCCGTCTATGATTCCCCGCACCGTATCCGATATGGGCTCATTGGCATCGTCACCCTCCACCAGCACCGTATAGATGCCGGTGATGGAACCCTCCTCAAAATTACCGGA
Source organism: Clostridia bacterium (assembly GCA_021201905.1). Classification (GTDB taxonomy): domain Bacteria; phylum Bacillota; class Clostridia; order Lachnospirales; family Lachnospiraceae; genus Enterocloster. Next base: position 7,826 of record JAJQEA010000404.1, on the reverse strand, counting down.
ACGCTCCAGCAGCTTAGGCAGCTCTGAATAAATGGAAGGGGTATACCCTCTGGCCACCGGCGGCTCCCCTATGCTCAGCCCCACCTCCCTCTGGGCCATGGCAAACCTGGTAAGGGAATCCATCATCAGCAGCACATCCATGCCCTGGTCCTTGAAATACTCTGCGATGGTGGTGGCCGTCATGGTACATTTGGAATGCATCATGGCAGACTGGTTGGAGGTGGCCACCACCAGGACCGAGCGCCTGAGCCCTTCCTCCCCCAAATCCCTGTTGATGAACTCTACAACCTCCCTGCTTCTCTCCCCCACCAGGGCAATGACATTGACATCCGCCTTAACATTCTTGGCAATCATGCCCATCAGCGTGCTCTTTCCAACGCCGCTGCCCGCGAAGATTCCCATTCTCTGGCCTTTTCCGACCGTCAGAAGGCCGTCTATGGCCTTTACCCCCATCTGTATGATTGTGTCGATTCTGGGACGGGTCATGGGGTTGGAGGGTTTTCCTGTGATGGAGTAATATGACACATCCTCCACAGGCCCCAAATCATCGATGGGTTTTCCCATGGCGTCCACGGTCCTGCCGATAAGATGGTTGGACACCGCAATGTGCAGTCGTTCCCCTGTATTGCGGACCGCGCTGCCGTAACCGATTCCTTCCGTCTCCCCATAGGGCATCAGCAGCACCTTGTTCTCCCGAAAGCCCACCACCTCGGCCATGACCGGAGAACCGCCCTCCAACACATCAATGGTACATACATCGCCCAGCCTGCAGGCCGGGCCCGTGGATTCCACCGTGGTTCCCACAATTTTGTCTATCTTGCCAAGATATGTGTACAGTCCGGCGTTCTCTATTACCCGTTCTATCTGTTCCAGCTCCATATGTTTACCGCCTTACTGCCTGCCATTCAGGGCCATCAGCTGTTTTTTCAGGTTATCCAGCTGTACATCCAGGGACGCGTCCACAATGCCTTCCTCTGTCTCTATCTGGACAAATCCCCTGGGCCTGTTTTCCGTCTTAATGCGCAGCACGCCGCCCATTTTATCCCTTAAGGGCTCCAGCCGCTGTTCCAGCGCCTCCACCAGTCCCACGGCGTCCTCCGGAATGTGGACCGTTATATTCTCCTTATCCCGTTCTGAAAGCACGGCGTCCGCCACCATATCCGCCAGCTCGGACTCGTCATACTCCACTTTTTTCCTGAGTATTTTTTCTGCCATCATTAAGGCCAGGCCCGCGATCCGCTCATTCATCTGGTGTTTGAATTCCTCCAGCCCCTGTTCCATCCTGTCAACCGACCCGCGTATGCTGCCTATGTCCCGGGAAATATCCCCCAATGCCTGGTCCAGTCCCTTGTTATAGCCCTCCGCTCTTGCCTGGTCATGTATCCTTCCGGCTTCGCCCCGGGCCGTGTTCACTATGTTGTCTCTCTGGGCATATGCTTCCTCCAGTATCCTGGCAGCCGACTGCTCCGCCTGCTTCCTGGCATGCTCCAGAATCTTACGCTTTTCCTCTGATATGAGGGCATACCGTTTTCCGGCCGCGTCCTGCCCGCCTGTATCGGCGTGGTCCCCATCCTGATTCCCTGCCCCGTCTGTGTTTCCCACGGTTCCCGGCTATCCCGGCATTCCCGGCTCCGGCTGGTACACCCTGACTCTGGCGCTTCCGGTAAAGGTCTGTCCCTGCTTCAATACCCTAGACAATTATCTCATCCTTTCCATCCTTGGAAATCACAATCTCGCCTTCCTCCTCCAGCCGCCTGATAACAGCCACAATCCTCTGCTGGGCCTCCTCCACATCGCTCATGCGTATATTATGAAGGTATTCCATATCGCTCTGTATGGATTCACGCATACGGTTGGACATATTGGAGAATATGGCTGCCGTTACATCCCTGTTGGCCACCTTAAGCGCCACAGACAAATCCTTGGAATCAATCTCACGCAGGAACCGCTGTACGGACAGAGGATCCAGATAGGCGATATCCTCGAATACAAACATAAGCTTGCGCACATCCTCGGCCAGCTGCGGATTCTTCATGTTCAGCTCGTCGAATATGTCCCGCTCCGTGCTGCGGTCCACATGGTTCATCACGTCCGCTATGTAATTGAGGCCGCCCACCTCCATGGTTTCCTCTGATGAGGAGGAGCCGATTTTCTTTTCCAGAACCTCCTCGGCTATCTTGATAGCCATGGGCAGGGCCTGGTCCATGTTGGCGATGCGCTCCACCACATCCACCCTGGTCTCCTGGGGGAGATTGGCAATGATCTTGGACGCCTGCTCCGGCGTGGCATAGGACAGAATAAGCGCCAGTGTCTGGGGATGCTCATTCTGTATGGCTGCCATCAGGGTCTTGTAATCCACTTTTCTGATAAAACTGAACGCCTTGGTTTTCAGGGCCTTGCTGACCCGGTCCATCAGGTTCCTGGCCTGCTGCTGCCCGAATGCCTTTTCCAGGACTTCCTTGGCGTAATCACGTCCGCCCTCGGTTATGACCTTTTCTGTCACGCAGCAGTTATAAAAATCCTTGGCAATATCCTCTAATTCATCTTCAGCCAGACGGGGAAGGCGGGTGATTTCCATGGACAGCTGTTCCACCTCATTTTCCGTGAGATACCGGAACACCTCAGACGCCCGTTCGCTTCCCAGTATGGATATGACGGCCGCCGCTTTCTCTGCTGGCCTTCTCTCTTCTGCAGGCATCTTATTTCTTATCCTCCTTCAGCCATGAGCTTATCATGGATGCAATGATTTCCGGATTCATCTGTGCAAAGGAACGGACCTGCTCCACCGGATCCTCCGGGTTCACCTGCATACGGCCCAAATCATTCTGCACCGCTGCCTCCTCCGCCCGTTCTTCCATATCAGCAGGCGGCGGCACCTCTCCCTCAAAGGGAGCAAACAGCTCCTGGTCCTCCCGCATCTGCTTCCTGCGTCTGCGGCCAAAAATCAGGAACAATATCAAGAGGAACAGCAGAATCCCTGCACCGGCAGCAATGGCTATGGTCCGGTAATCAATTCCCGTGTCCACAGGCGCCTGTACCGGCAGCGCCGGTTTGGCCGGGGCCGTCTCCTTGGGCACTTCGCGGAAGCTGGACACCACAATGTCCTCCGGCGCAATATTGGCCGCCTTGGAGGCCGCGTCAATCAACTGCTGTTTTTTGGACTCTGTCAGGTTGTCGTCGTTGACCGTGATGGCCACGGTTGCCTTCTGAAGCTTGACATTGTCCTTTTCAATCTGTTTCTTTATGTAGCTTACAAGGTAATCCACATCCCTGTAATAATCCCCGGTTCCCTGGGCCGCACCGCCTGTTCCGGCGGTACCGTAAGCAGGTATGTCCGTGTTGTTCTCTTCCCCGGCAATGCCTCCTGCCCCAATCTGGCCTCCTGCCACTCCCCTGCTTTCCCGGTAGTGGTCCACCACGCCCTGTCCGTTCTCCTGGGGTTCGTATTCCAGATTTTCGGTTATCATCTTGTCATAGTCTATGACAACCGTGGCAGATACCCGGATCTTGTCAGGAGAGTAGGCCAGCGTCAGCACGTTCTTGATTTTATTCTGGAGCCGTTCCTCCACCTTTGCCTCAAAATCCAGGCGGTTCAGGCCGTAAGCCGTGTTGCCTATTTCATCCGACACCATCTCCTGCATGGTCTCGGCGTTGACCACGGTCACACGCTCAGGCGCCAGACGGGGTACGCTGTCCGCCACCAGATTCTTGATGGCCGATACCTTTTCCGGCGATAAATCGTAGGACGGCATTAAAGTGAGAGAAACGGATCCTGTGCTCCCGGAATCCCCATCATCCCATACATAAGCGCTCTCATCCGGCACATTCAATGTGACGATGGCATTCTTAACGCCGGTCATATCCTTCAGGGTACGTTCCAGACGGTCCTGGAGATTCATAAGGAGATATTGCCGCTTCTCAAACTCCGTGGTGGTAAACCCCATATTATCCGAGAAAATATCAAAAGGAAGCGCCGTTTTCGGATATCCCAGTTCCGACATCTCGATCATGATGTCTCCCAACTGCTCCTCCGGAACCGTCACTTCACCCTCATCATTCCTTTTGGCGGACACGCCTCTTGCGCCCAGCACTGCCAGGATTTCGTTATTCTCTTCCCTGGATATCCCTGGAAACAATGTCACATAACTGCCGGCATTTCCTCTGTTTAACAGAATGCTGGCCGCCAGAGCTATCACTACAGCCACTGCCGCCCCCGCGGCCACGGCTTTCCTTCTGCCGCTTCCCAGGATTCGTCCTATGGCGCCGTTTCCGCCGGTTCCTGATTTTATCTTATCCTTTATCCCCATGGTTCAATTGTAACATCCTTCATCCCGTATTAGACCTGCATACCCATGATCTGATTATAAGCATTCACTGCTTTTGAAGTAACTTGAGTAGTAAACTCAACTACTGCTGCTGTCTTTTCAGCCTGTATCAATGCGGCATGCAGGCTCTCCACCTGTCCTGACGCAAGCTTCATATCCATTACCTGGGTATCCTTAATGGCCTGGTCCGCCTCTCTGACTGCCTCTTTCAACATATTGTCAAAGCGTTTCTCCGGATCCGTCTTAACTGCGCTGTCCTTTTTTAAGCCAGCTAAGTCTCCCACTCCCTCCATCCTTGTAACCGGTATGATAAACATAATCTTCCCCCCGTTTAACCCACGTTATTTACACAATTATCCAATATTTTAAGTATATCCTCATTCAGTCACTCCGTCAACAAAAATAAATGTTTTTGAAATCGTTTTGTAACCATTGAGGCTCTGTTTATGGGAAAAACCGCAGTTTAGTAATTTTTTCCATATAGCAGATGCCGGACAAAAAAACAGCATCAGGATGCTTCTTTGAATTCCTGATGCTGCTCTTTTCTGATAGTTCAGATTATCTCGTATAATGGGTACAGTCTTTCATCAATTATGCCAAATCCCGGAACCATCCAGATACCGTCCCTCTATATAGGCATTCTTAACCATACGCCCATTGTCCGGACTCATATAATACCAGTTGCCGCCGTCCAGCAGCCACCCCGTATGCATACTGCCGTCCTGGTCGAAAAAGTACATGCCGTCTCCGGCTGTGAGCCATCCCTTATACATGACACCGTCATTTCCCAGATAATACCACTTCCTGCTGTCCTGAAGCCAGCCCGTCTGCATGATTCCATTCATATCCAGGAAATAGTAATTACCGTTTTTCTGCTGCCAGCCGGTCAGCATATATCCGCTGAAATCAAAGAGATACCACTTGCCGTCTATGTTCTTCCATGTTCCAATGGGGTACGTGCCGTCTGTATTCCTGTACCACCAGCCCTCATCATCCTTAATCCATCCCAGCTGGGAAGGCGTCAGCGCATCGCCCTTATCCGGGCCTCCCACCGCGCCTCCGCTCAGAGTGCAGACCTCATCCGCGTCTATATCCAGCTCGTCGGAATACACCCAGTCGCTGCTGGTGATGTAGGCTGTCTCCTCCGTGTCCTTGGGTATGGCCCTGACCCGGAACTGGTAGGTTCCCACCACGGTCATCAGGGGGTAAAAATCGTAATTGGTGGCAATGACTTTTGGTATGCCCTGTACCATCTGGCCATTCCGGTAAAGCTTCAGCTCATAGGCCCCCGCATAGGGCACCTCGGCCCAGGTAGCCTTTCCCGGAGGATATCCCATCCACTCAGCCGTGTCCGGTATATCCAGAGTGCCGGAGGCAGGCGTCAGCAGTACCGTCAGGAGCAGGGTCTCGTCGTTATTGGTCCTTTTCACCGACTTATAGGTTGCCCCGTCAATCTGGAACTTGCTGGGCCCTGTGGTCCTGTTGAAATAGTAGCCGCTTCTGGCGTGTATCTCAATCTGCGCTTTGGGCTCATCCCCCGGTTCCCAGTAATCCTTATTATTCTTGGACACCCATTTATAAGCGCCAATGGTATACAGGCTGCTGTCCGTGGTGGCGTATACCGTTGCCTCATTTAGCTCGTAATCCGCCTGTACATCGGAACGCACCTTCAGCGATACGCTGGTGATGGGTGTTCTTGTCTCTGTCTTTACTGCTGCCATGGAAACAGCAGGAAATACGGCTGCCATGACCGCCCAAATGCCCAGCGCTGCGGCCGCCTTTCTCCATCCAAACATCCTCTTTTCCTCCTTCTGCCGGCTATGGGACCCATATCCCCGCCTGATTCACATAATGCTGGTCCACGGCTTTATCCCGCACCATCTTCCCGTCTGCCGGGTCCAGATAGTACCAATTGCCCTGCCATTGCAGCCATCCCACAGCCATGCTGCCGTCCGGATTTAGATAATACCAGTCATTTCCCTGCTGCAGCCACTGTCCTGTCAGTTTTCCCTTCTCCGGGTCCAGGTAATACCAAATGCGGTTGAACTGGAGCCAGCCCGTAACCATGTCCCCGTTGGACGTCAGATAGTATTCCCTGTCGTTCTTCCACTGCCAGCCCGTAAGCATGTAACCGTTTATGTCAAAAAGATACCACTTTCCCCCAATCTCCTGCCAGCAGCCCACCGGATAGCTTCCATCCTGGTTCCTGTACCACCAGCCGTTTCCGTCCTGGGCCCACCCCGGGGCCTGGGCATTTGGACCGGTTCCGTCCTTCACGCTGACACCGGCTGTTCCTTTTCCCTGGGACGCAGCCCGCTTATCCGCTGCCTGGGCATCCTTCCTTGTGATCTCCTGGTTGTCAGACTCCGTCCATCCGCCTGCCTTCAGGTAATCAGACTCGGATTCGGACTTTGCCACCGCCCTTACCTTGAAATAGTAATCTCCGGCTTCCGTCGTATAAGGAAAGAAATCATAGCTGACTGAATTGGTCCTGGGCACATGGTAGACCATGCTCTCGTCGCAGAACAGCTTTACCTCGTAGGAGGAAGCCCCATCTACCTTTGACCATCTGGCTTTTCCCAACGGTGTTTCCTCCCAATGGGCCTCCTCCACCTGGTCCAGTGTTCCCTTGACCCCTTTTAATTTGGCAGTGATGGTGAGGCTGCGCTTTGCATCGCTTTTCTTGGACGACACATACTCCGCCCCCGTATATGCGCGCTGGAGGAACTGATGCTGCCGAAATAGTACTCCTCCTCAGCTGCCAGCTCAATGGATATGCGCGGGATTTCCCCTGCCTTCCAGGATGTCTTTCCGTTGATAAACTCGCAGGACACCACGTGATACTTGGTGCTGTCCGCTGTGGCAGATACGCTTCCGCTGCTCCCCATCTCCACAGATGAGGTGACCGCTATGGTCACGGACTTGATGGCCTCGTCTGCAAAAGAAGTCATGGCGCAAGACCACCATATCCCCAGCGCAAGACACGCTCCTGCCGCTGCCCTGCCTGTAACATATACGAACCTGTTCCTAATCCCCATCCTAAACCTCCGCTTATCCTTTATCCTCTTACTGCCACGGCCTGCGTATGGATACAATGGTCCGGTAGGCCGGATCATTGCTCACCTTGATGCCTTCTTTTCTGGAACTTGCATGTACAATGCGGCCTCCGCCGATGTACATGGCCACATGACCGGAATAGCACACCAGATCTCCCGGCTCCATATCCCCATACGCTATCTCCCTGCCAAACCCGGCCTGTTCCCCCGACGTCCTGGGAATGTTGACGCCGAAATGCCGGTATACCGACTGGGTGTAACCGGAACAGTCCATCCCGTTGGTAAGGCTTGTACCCCCCGTATACATAGGGATTTCCCACAAACTGAAGGGCATAGTCCGCCACATTTCTGCCGAATTCAGTGCCGCCTGTGCTTTTCAGCGGACCGGCGCCGGCAGTTCCGTCCTGTGCGGTGCCCGGGCTTCCGGGTTCCTGCCCGGCGCGCT
>JAJQEA010000117.1 GCA_021201905.1 Clostridia bacterium | reverse complement strand
CCCTGGAACTGGTATTCAAACCGGAAGGTGGAACCGCTCTCCAGCCATTTTGCGTAAAGCTCCTTTGCCTGTGCGGCTGCTTCCTCCCTGGCTTCGCCGCCTGGCGCTCCCAGAGGGTCAAACAATTCATTTTCAGCCACATAATCCGCCAGCAATTCCCCATCGTATATCTCCATCAGGGCAGCAAACACGGTCTCTGTGGAAAGGGCCGCGGCCACGGTGGATGGCGCCGAGTATACGCCGATGGAACGCTTATAGGATTTGTCATCCAGCTTCTCCTCCAGTCCGGCATATACTACATAACCGCACTCCGCCCGCCGGGACGCCACCTCCGCCTTTACCTCCTCCTCGCTGCGGCACAGATAGAAGCGGAACATTCCCGCATCCTCTCCTCTCGGCCGGTTCACAAGGCTGTCCGCCAGGGCATTGCCCAAAGCATTATCCCCGCTCTCCTCCACACTGATGGCTATGTTCACATCCTGGCTCCCTTTTTTCTGGGCCTGGCCTGCTGCCAGCACCCCCAGGGGCAGGAGCAGGAGGATAAACAGAAAGGACCATTTTCTCATATAACGCTTGCATGACAGAAAAAACCACATAGCGACCCGCTTCATTCCCTGACCGCCTCCGCTCCCACGCTGAGCAGAAACCCGGCCAGGGCCAGGGCTGCCAGCTTCATGAATACTGCCAGGCTGAAGGACGACGTGACCACCAGCTTCATTCCCTCCATCAGCATATAGTTGGGCAGAAACGGCGCCGCGGCCCGGAAGGTGGTGGGCAGGAATACCAGGGGAAGAAATCCTCCCGACAGAAAGTGCATAGCAGTCACCGCCAGAAACAGAAACATGACGCCTCCCATAAGGCTTCCGGCCGCCTGATAGATAAATACCACCATGGACGCCGCGCCAAGGCAGACCATCACCAGGGCAGCCAGTCCAGCCAGGTTTAATTCTATCAGCCCCGCCAAGGAGGCTCCCAGGGCCGTACACAGAGACACCGCCAGAAACAGCATCCCCAGTCCCAACATCCTGGCCGCAATCAGCGTCCCCTTTCCCGCTCCTATAAGGGCCAGCTTCTGCTTCATGGACGCAGAGCCTGAGGCAAGATAGGCCGACACCGGAATGGCGCTCAGCAGCAGAAACAGCACAGAGGTGCTGATACCGTAAAAGTGAAGCGTATCCACATCGCCGGTAGCGCTGACCCTTACATTTCTAAAGTAATCCATACGCGGCAGGCTGTAACCCATGTAAATCCGGTTCAGGTCCGCCTCCAGGCCGCTTACCGAATCAGCCATGCCATAAAGGTACAGCAGTTCGTCCCCCGCATAGATTCCCGCCTGGCTGGCTCCCAGAGTGGAAGCTCCCGCGTCGGTCAGCTCCTTGAAGATGCGGCTTTCCAGACCGGCTCCTCTGGGCAGCAGAATTTTCACTGGAGTATTGGTTCCGTTCATAATGTCCTGCACAAAACCCTCAGGCACCTCCATCACCGCGTACAGTTTTCCTGCATTCAGCTGATCCAGGCATTCCTCTTTATTCATATATTCAAAATCACAGATGCTCTTGACGCTTTCCAGCGAACTGACCATGGCCAGCGCCTTCTTCGCCACCGCATCGCCTTCAGGAAGCACTACCCCGACGCTAATCCTCCCTGCCGATGTCTCCCCATACAGCATCCTGGCTGACAAAAGGGCAATCGTACCCGCTAAAAGTAACAGCACGATTGCCCCTGCAAAGATGTGGGGAAGCTTTTTACATGCTCGTTTCAGCTCAAGCCTGAGATAAACCAGACGTGCAGACATATCTTCCCATTCCTTTTATCTTATTAGTACATGGATATTCCCAGCTGGCTGCCTAATCCCATGACGCCAAACAGCATTTCCATCCCTACACTGGTCCAATCCTCTTGTGTGGCAGACAGCACATCCAGGGCCTCGCCCTCCAGAGGACTGATTTCACCTTCCAGCGGCTGGTAGTAGTATTCACCGCTGAGAACCACATTCACGGAATCATCCATAACAGATGTCTCCAGAGAATCGATGTTCACATGGACGGATTTGCCCTTTTCCAGCTGGTCCACTGCGCCTGTTGCGGAAATCTTTACAAGCTGCGAACCATTTCCTCCCACTTCACCTGACAAGTGGTAGCTTCCATCCTTGGAATCATATGTACTGGTGTATGTAAAATTATAAGTCTCATCATCCGGTACAGTCAAATCCAGTGAAAGGTCGCTGGTCAGCACGCTTTTATCGTAGGTTCCCTGCTTCACCATATCGATGCTCACCGTATCCGTGGCATCCTCCAGCGTAATGCTGGCCAGGGCATTCTGGGTCAGATAGGCTCCGCCCTGAAGCTGGCAGCTGAAGGTCACTGCAACGTATCCCTGTTCGGAATCATCTGTATCATCCACATGGAGATAGGTGGAGCCCTCAACTGCCGCCAGGCGTCCCTTCTTATCCACATAAACCGTCATGTTTACATCGGTCAGCCCCTTGTCCAGATATTCTATCATCTGGTCCACCATCTCCTTTGCCTCCTCGTAGGACTGCTGCTGCATCTCCTCCGCGGACATGGTTCCGGTTCCCGACATGGTTCCGCCCATAAGCTCGCTCATCTTCACGGTAGTCTCCAGCTGACGCATGAAGTCCGCTTTCAGGGTTTCATCCTGAAGGAAGAAGTCAGAGGACTGGCGGAGGAATTCAATCATGGAATCCTTGCTGACAGTCACGTCGTAGCCATTGCAGCTCACCTGTGCGCCATCCATGGTGTAGGTTCCCTTAGCGGCCTTTTCAACCGTCAGGGCAGCCTTGAAATTCTCCTGGGCCTTGTATCCTTCTTTATAGCGGTTGAGCAGCGCCTCCATGTCAAAGGGCTGTCTGCCTTCTGCCTGCGCCTTTTCAGCCTCGTCCATCAGCTCTGTGAAATAAGCGGCCATGCCTTCCACATCCACGCCGTTCTGCTCCAGCAGGGGTCCCACGGTCGGGGAATTCTTAATACGGTCCGCCAGGCCCTCTCCCAGGTCCACGGTAAACACCTTGCCGGACAGCTCCGGAATCGCAAGCATCAGGGTGTCATCCCCATAATATACGTCCAGATTGGCAAGGTCCATGCCGCTGTAGATTACGCCCATGTTGAAGAAGCTCTTGCCATTGGTTTTGTCGTCCTTTGCCTCAAAGCGCAGCCCGCTTCCGGCGTAGGCATTGACCATCTCATCCGAGCAGCTGTCCATCTTAAGTGTCAGGCCGCCCTGGCTGTCTGCTGTCCTCACTGTCTCAGCAAAGTCCTTCAGTCCAAACAGTTCCTCAGAGGGGTAAACCTGCCCTTCCGGGAACACATTTTCAAAAGCGTCAATGACAACCTGCTTTGGATCCTTTGTGGTCATCTTCACATAAGCCAGCGCCGCAACGGCAATGACAGCGGCAATGGCGATGACAGCAACCAGTACCTTGATAAACTTCTTATTTGGCTGGGGTTCCTCCGGTATGGTCACGGCTGTTGGAGCCGGTCCTTCCTCTTTTACGGTTTCTGCCTCGGCCGCCGGTGCTTCCTCTTTTACAGCCTCTGTCCCTGCTGTCTGTTCTTCCATTACAGCCTCTGTCCCTGCCGCCGGTTCTTCCTCATTTACAGTCTCTGTCCCCGTCGCCGGTTCTTCCTTTACAGCCTCTGCCTCGGCCGCCGGTTCTTCCTTTGCCGGGTCCGGGCCGTTATGTTCCGGTGTCTGATTGTCCTGTTCCATCGGAGCCCCGCACTGGGTACAGAATTTTACATCTGCTTCCTGCTCCGCTCCACACTTGGTGCATTTCATCTTTTTCTCTCCTCCCTTGTAAAAGGATCTTCCCGCTGCCCTGTATACTGCCGCAGCGGCTGCCCTTTCGTTATAAATCTATCGAAATTGGCGAATCAGCTCTTTTGCCGACAGGCCACAATTGATTCCGCTTAAAACCCCGCCCTTCAGTATGTACATCTTCGTACACAGGGCCAGCTCCGCCAGCTCATGGGATGTCAGTATGACAGCCCCGCCCGAAGCCATATATTCCCGGAGATAGTTCCGGATGATTTCCTTGCACTCCAAATCCAGGGCAGCCCCCGGCTCATCCATAATAAGGACAGGCGCATGGTTGGACAAAGCGCACGCTATGCTGAGCCGCTTCTTCATTCCACCGGAAAGCTTTCCCACCGTGCGGTCCAGCATGCGGTCCACGCCCAGCATGGAGGCTGCTCCGCCTTTTAAATCCGATTCCATCTGCTTCCTGCTTCCCCTGTACCACAAAAGCAGGTTATCCCTTACAGTCAGTTCCTCCATAAGAGGATTCTCCTGGGGCACATAAGCCGCCTCCTCCGCAAATACCCGGGGATGGCCCGACGCCTCCCTGCCGTTATACAGGATACTGCCCCGGTCCGCCTTCTGGGCGCCTGCCAGAATGGACAAAAGAGTCGTCTTGCCGCAGCCGTTATATCCCACGATGCCCACACATTCTCCCGGAGCCACCGTCAGGTCCACTCCCGCTAAAATATTCTGTCTGTGATAGGACTTATAAATCCCTGATATCTCCAGCATCGCCGCAATCACTCCCGTAAAAACAATATATGATACAGGACTCAGTGTACCATATATTGGGAGGGAATGCAAAATAATAATTATTAACGATTCCTTAACAATACGGTAATGACAGTAACGTTTTTGCGTTGTTTTTAAAGTTGCCTGTAATGCTTCTGCACCTGGACAATCTTACGAATATTTTCCGCCAATCTTACAAAAACTACTACAGACAGGAGGTATCATCATGGCAAAAGCAGGAATGAGAAGACCCAGCCCTTACGACGCTGATAACCACGGAACCGAGAACCACCATAAAATGAACCGCCCAAAAAATGAGCAGGCCCAGGTTCCCGAAATCCAGGGAGCTGCCAAAAACGGCAACGCCAAGGCAGGCCCTGTCAATGCTCCCAACTGGGCAAGAGACGATTACAAAACAGGAGATCGTTAAAGGCAGGAAAAAGGCGGGCCTGGTCATATACGGCGCCCGCCTGAAAACATCCTTACATATACGGTTTACGGTCATCCCTTTTATCCCAGGGCTCCCAGCTCCACAGCCCTGTACAGCGCCGCCACATGCACAGCCTGTTCAAACCCGCCTTCTCTGAGCAAACGCTTCACTTCCTCCCCGTCCATCTCCACAACCTCCAGGGACTCCGTCTCATCCAGGTTCTGGGCCGCGGCAAAATAGACATCCCTGGCCAGGTAGCACTGGGCATAGCTGGTGCAGTTGCTGGCATTGGGGGCAATTTTGAAAAGAAATTCCAGGCTCCCTGCCTTGTATCCGGTTTCCTCTGACAGCTCTCTGGCAGCTCCCTCCCTTGGATCCTCCCCTGCCTCGATGCATCCTGCCGGAAGCTCCAGGAGCACCTTCTCCACCCCGTGGCGGTACTGGCGCACCAATATGACCCTGTGTTCCGGCGTTACCGCCACCACCACCGCAAAGTCCGGCAGATGATTGACATAGAAGGGCGCAATGACCATGCCGCCCGGCAGCTGGCAGGTGCTGGCGCGCATATCGATCCATGAATCCTTGATTACAGTGGTCTCATCCAGTATTTTCCATGAAAGATTTCTATTCTGGTTCTTGTTATCCGCCTTCTTCATTATTCCTCTTTTTCTCCCTTACGTTGCTGCGCTCTGTAGGGCAGGGCTCTTCATAAACAGCCTCACTGCCACACCCCGTTCTCCAGGGCTGCCATCATCAGGGCCAGATGCAGATTCATGGCTGCTGTCTCATCGTCAATATAGTGGACATTCCGCTCCATCTTCACCCGCCCCGGCAGCAGTTCCATTGCATCAAACTGATCCCTTGCCGCTTTCCGCGACTGGTATTGCACATATGCATCCTCAATCATTGCCCACAACCTCCTTTGGTTATTATAACGCTTGGGGGCTGCATTTTCCCTAAATTCCTGGTTTCCTTATCTGAACCAGCCGGGCATACCGCGCTTTAACTGCATTCTAACTGCACTCTAACTGCATTCTTACCGCACTTCAGCGGCACTTCAGCCATACTTTGGCCGCACTACCTCCCCGCCGACAGACTGTTTCCCACCATACCCGCCACAATCACCGCGATTCCGGCCAGGCCCACCGGCTCCGGAACCCCGTCCTTCAGCAGCAGGATTCCCCCCAGCAGGGTAAATACCACCTCGCCGCACTGGGTAGCCTCTATGACTGCCAAACGGCGCGGGTTCTCCTTTACCAGGTCCGTGGCCTTAAAAAACAGGACCGTGGCAATAACGCCAGAAAACAGCGCCACGCACAGGGACTGGAATACCTGGCTGTCCCCTGCCGGTCCTGCTTTTACCCAGGCCCAGCCTGACATGAGAATCCAAAAGGGCATGCTGCACAGCGTCATGCCGTAAACCCGCTCCAGGGTGGTCATGCCTGCCGGGCAAAGAACCATCATCTTACGGTTCCCCAAGGGATAGGAAAATGCCGCCACCAGTATGGGCACCAGCGTAAAGAGCACAGTCCTTACCTCCAGCCGCTTCAGATGGGGCACCTGCATCATAAATACGCCCGCCAGTACGAGAAAAGACCATCCCAGGTTCCTGACCGGTATTCTTTTTCCAAAAAGCGGCGTCAAAAGCACGCCTGCCACTATGGTCAGCTGCCAGGTGGCCGCGGCCAGCCACGATTCCCCCAGTACAGAGCCAAAGGTAAGGGGAGCGTAAAACAGCCTGAACCCCACCGTACTCCATACCAGCCATGGGACAGGCGCTTCCTTTACGGCGCTCCACACCTTACCCGTCTGACTTTTTCCCGCCAGCATAAGCCACAATATGGGGAATGTAAACAGATACCTGAGGCTGGCCGCCCACATCCAGTATCCTCCCCCCAGATTCATGCTCCTGTTGAGGATAAAGGTAAAGGCAAAGAAAAAGGATGCCGCAATCCCGTATATCAGCGCTTTCTACAACTCATTCTCCTCCAAAAAAAGAGGATACTGCAGCTTGTCCTGCAATACCCTCCTGTGTTTTTATATCAATTCTCAATTAAGCAATCTTGGACTTGGCCAGCTCAGCTAACTTTGCGAATCCCTCTGCGTCATTGATAGCCATTTCAGACAGAACCTTACGGTTTAAGTCAACCTCTGCTAACTTTAAGCCGTACATGAACTTGCTGTAGGACAGGCCGTTGATACGGGCTGCAGCGTTGATACGTGCAATCCACAGCTGTCTGAACTGTCTCTTTCTCTCTTTTCTGCCTGCATAGGAACTGGTCAGGGCACGCATTACGGACTGCTTTGCAATCCTGTACTGCTTGGAACGGGCGCCTCTGTAGCCCTTAGCCATCTTTAAGACTCTATTGTGTTTCTTCTTTGCATTTAAACCGCCTTTTATTCTTGCCATCGGTAATTCCTCCTTCTACAATTCAAACTTACAGATATGGTAAAATCTTCTTCATTACCTTTGCGTTGGTAGCATCGGTAACGATATCTTTTCTAAGATTTCTCTTCCTCTTAGTGGACTTCTTAGTTAAGATGTGAGACTTGTAAGCTTTATTGCGGACTAACTTACCGGTTCCTGTCTTTTTAAAGCGCTTTGCTGCTGCTCTGCTGGTTTTTAACTTTGGCATTGTAAATTTCCTCCTTAAAACTTTCTATTTTAACGTTTTGCAGTTAAAAACATAACCATGCTTCTTCCTTCAACTTTGGAGGGTTTATCGATAACTGCGATATCCTTTAAACTCTCAGCGAAATCATCCAGGATGTACTTGGATTTGTACATATGGGCCATCTCACGACCGCGGAAGCGAAGCGTTACCTTCACTTTGTCGCCCTTCTCCAAAAACTTTCTGGCCGCTCCCACCTTGGTGTTCAGGTCGTTGGTGTCAATGTTGGGTGACAAATGAACTTCCTTTATCTCGATTACCTTCTGTTTCTTCTTGGCTTCTTTTTCCTTGCGTGCCAGTTCATAACGGTACTTGCCATAGTCGATAATCTTACATACCGGCGGCTTTGCCGTAGGTGCAATCTTCACCAGGTCAAGCTCTGCTTCCTGAGCCATCCTCAGCGCCTCTTTTCCCGGCACGATGCCTAACTGCTCCCCGTCCTCGCCAATCAGCCGTACTTCCTTGTCTCTGATTTGCTCGTTAATCATTAATTCGCTAATAGTCGTACACCTCCAAATAAGTCATGTTGTTCTGGAATCAGCATGCCCCGTTCTTTCCCTGTAGGGCAAAAAATAAAGCGGACAGCCTGGCTATCCACTTCCTCACATAAAACCATCTGCTGCCCTATCTCACCTGGAAACCTCCGGAAATAATACAGCACATCGTTTCATCTATAAACCCGGGTCACTTACTCGTGCCAGGGTGAGGCGGATACCTGCTTTCCTGTCAGTCGTTCTCACAACTTATATTAATTTACTACATTTGAACGTATTTGTCAACTCTAATTTCAAATTTTTTTGGCAAAGATGTTTTTTGGCATAAGGCCGGGGACGCCCTCCGGTTCCCCGGAAAACGTCCCCTCACACATCCGTCCTGATTCTGAATCTATCTGGCCTTAAAGGTACTGCACCTGGTCTCCGTGCATTCGCAGGCTCCGTCACCGCTGATGTCAATGCGCTCGGCACTGCAGCGGTGTTCCTCATTGTAGACACATTTTACTGCGTCGCAGGCAATCTCCAGCCTTGTCTCAGGGGTCTTGAACAGGTTGGTGAACTTGCCTCCCTTGTTCTCGTCAAAGCTTGCACAGCAGGTCTGCTCCGCTGTCTTGGCCTTGTTCCCGTCCACCGCAATAGCCGCCTTGCAGCAGCAGTTGTCAGCGTTGTGCAGGCAGTTCTTTACACTACATTCCAGCTTGGTCATCGTCCTTACCTCCTTCTCCTGGTCTTCATTCTTACCAATGACAAGGATAGTATGTACGGATTATAATTTTTGATTCATGAGCCGCAGGGCTTCAATGCATTTTCCCTCGCTGCCGTCCATATTGTAGAGCTCTCCCTGGGTCACAAAGGTGTACACCAGACCGTCGTCCACATAGGCGCGTTGGCCACCGCTTA
>JAJQEA010000085.1 GCA_021201905.1 Clostridia bacterium | reverse complement strand
CCCCACCCCCCCCACCCCCCCCCCAGCCCCCCCCCCCCCACCCCCCCCCCCCCGCCGCCCCGGGGACTTCCGTTTCGATGAATATGACAGGCTGTTTCCCCATGTAAAGGTCCAGGAAAAGCCGGAGCTGGCGGTGCGCCTGGCCCTGTACCGCCTGTACTGGCCCTATGGTTTAAGAGAAAGTGCAGAGGATGAGTACTGGGATTATGTAAGGCTTCATGCCGGGGAAGGCACAGAAGGACTGATACAACGGGGAGAGCGGGATATCCTTGGCTTCATGGCCCGGTCGCCCCGGATGGGAGACACTGAGATAAGGAAGATGATAGATGCCGCCGCCAGATCCGGTGATGCCCAGTCCTCCGCCCTTTTGCTGGATGTGAAGCACAGCCGCCTCGCAGCGGCGGGAAGAAACGGACGGGGAGAGGCGGTACGGCGCGGCGGAGGGAAGCGGACATTTGAATTATAGGTGCCGGAACTGTCATAACTTAAGTCAGTAATGCATCAGATTATATAAATAAAATATACCAGGAGGATAATAATGGCTAAGAAGACAAAAGGACAGGAATTACAGGAACAGCTTACATGGGCGTTCCCTCATATTGGAAAGGATAAACCGGAGCAGGCGGAAAAGGCGTTTAAATACTGCGAGGGCTATAAGGAATTTCTGGATACGGGAAAGACCGAGCGGGAGTGTGTGAAGGAAGCGGTAAAGATGCTTAAAAAGGCAGGCTATAAGCCGTTTGACTCCAGGGAATCCTATGAGCCCGGAGACAAGGTATATTATGTGAACCGCGGTAAAGCCCTGATTGCCACCACATTTGGAAAGAAGCCCCTGGACCAGGGCCTTAGAATCAACGGAGCCCATATTGATTCCCCCAGGCTGGATTTAAAGCCCAATCCTCTGTACGAGAAGGAGGATATGGCATTTTTAAAAACCCATTATTACGGCGGTATCCGCAAATACCAGTGGGGCACCATTCCCCTGGCCATGCACGGCGTGGTGGTGAAGAAAAACGGAGAGACCGTGGAGGTTTCCATTGGAGAGGATGAGAAGGAGCCGGTATTCTGCGTGACGGACCTGCTTCCCCATCTGGCCGCCAAGCAGAATGAGCGTCCCTTAAAGGACGGATTAAAGGGAGAGGAGCTGAATATTGTGGTTGGCTCCCTTCCCTTCCAGGATGAGGAGGTCAAGGAGCCTGTGAAGCTGTTGGCCTTAAGTCTTTTAAATGAGAAGTACGGAATTACGGAAAAGGACTTTTTCCGCGCTGAGATTGAAATGGTTCCTGCTGTAAAGGCCAGGGACGTTGGTTTCGACACCAGCATGATAGGTGCTTACGGCCAGGATGACAGGGTTTGCGCGTATACGGCCCTTACAGCTGAGATAGACGCAAAGAAGCCGTCCCACACCACGGTGACCATTCTGGCTGACAAGGAGGAGATCGGCTCCACCGGCAACACGGGACTGAATTCGGATTTTGTGCTTCATTACATAGAGGATCTGGCGGAGCAGGCGGGTGTCAGCCCAAGGGAAGTGATGAGGAAATCCCTTTGCCTTTCTTCGGATGTGAACGCTGCATTTGACCCCAACTTCCCGGATGTGTACGAGGGCCGCAACACAAGTTATATCAATAAAGGCTGTGTGCTGACCAAGTATACGGGAGCCAGAGGAAAGTCCGGCTCCAACGACGCCAGCGCCGAGACCATGGCAAAGGTCATTGCCATTATGGAGGAGGAAGGCGTGTATTGGCAGGCCGGCGAGCTGGGAGCCGTGGATGTGGGCGGCGGCGGTACCATTGCCCAGTTTGTGGCGCACATAGATGTGGATACCGTGGATTTGGGCGTGCCCATCCTGTCCATGCATTCTCCCTTTGAGCTGGCTTCCAAGCTGGATGTCTATAATACGTATAAGGCATTTAAGGCATTCTACAAATAGTCTGTGGACGGTTGCTTAAATTTTCATGAAATTGGTGGAAAGTCTTTTTTTTCACGGACAGGTATGATATAACTATGTACAGCGCACGCTATTTGGGGATGAATGGAAAAATAAGGATAATTCAGGGTCCTGCGTGTGAAATCAGGATAGAAAAGGGATATGTAGAATGAAAAAATTAGCACTCATATGTTTATGCGGACTGGTTGCGGCCTCCATCATGACAGGCTGCGGGTCCAGCCAGACAGAAGGAAAGGAAAATCTCGGCACAGTAGAGCTGGCAGAGTATAAGGGCGTGAAGGTAAATGTACCGGCTGTCATGGTAACAGACGCCGAGGTGGAGTCAAAAATCAACCAGGTACTCAATCAGAATCCTAAAATTGAGGAAGTGGACAGGCCCGCCGCAGAAGGCGATATTGTCAACATTGATTATGTGGGAAAACAGGACAGAGTGGAATTCGCAGGCGGCACCGGCCAAGGGCAGGATCTGACCCTGGGATCCGGCAGGATGATAAGCGGATTCGAGGACGGACTGATTGGCGCAAAGAAGGGCGATAAGAAGGAGCTGAACCTGACGTTCCCGGAGGACTACAGCGAGAAAGCCCTGGCTGGACAGGACGTTGTATTTGAGGTGACTGTGAATGCTGTAAAGGAAAAGCAGTCAGCCGTACTGGACGACGCGTTTGTACAGAGCGTTTCTGATTTTAAGACAGTGGATGAGTACAGGGCCAGCGTTAAGGAAGACCTTTTAAAGCAGAAGCAGCAGTCTGCCGATGTTCAGATTCAGCAGTATGTACTTAAGAATGTGGTCGAGAACTCCAAGTTCAAGCTGAACAAGAACACCCTTTCCAGACGTTATAATGACCGCATCAAACAGTATGAAGAGCAGGCTAAGATGTACGGCACCAACCTGTCCGGCATGGCTAAGGCCAACGGCATGGATGTGCCCGGATTACAGGAAGCTGTCTACGCGTCAGTGAAGGATGATGTGAAGAACCAGCTGGTTATCCTTAAGGTTGCCGAGCTGGAGGGCATTACCCTGGAGGATGCGGACCGTCAGGCATTTGCGGAGATGAACGGCCAGACTCTTGAGGCCGCAACGGAATATTTCGGCCAGGAGACCCTGGATGAAATGGCCCTGAACCAGAAGGTAATGAAGTTCATGGCAGACAACGCAGTCAACGAAGCCCAGGATGCAGCTGCTCCGGCGGAGGAAACAACGGCAGCAGAAACCGAAGCTTCATCAGAAGAAACTATGGCCGCGGATGAGACCGCAGAGGAAACAACAACAGCAGCAGAAACCACAGCTCCGGTAGAAACCACAGTTGCAGAAACAACTGCCCCACAGTAAAGAAGGATTGCCAAAAGAAGAAGGAGGACTCGTACATGCAGATTTTAAAGGACAGAATACGCAAGGACGGCAAGATAAAAGCCGGAAACGTTCTGAAGGTGGACAGCTTCTTGAACCATCAGATGGATATCAAGCTTTTCGGAGAGATTGGGAAAGAATTTAAGCGCAGGTTTGCCGATGTGGAGGTCACCAAGATTCTTACCATTGAGGCCTCCGGAATCGGAATTGCATGTATTGTGGCCCAGTATTTTGATGTGCCGGTTGTATTTGCCAAAAAGACACAGACCAAAAATATTGCAGGCGAGGTTTATACCACCAAGGTGGAGTCCTACACCCATGGCAGGGTTTATGATATCATTGTGTCAAAAGAGTTTCTGGGAGCCGGCGACAAGGTGCTGCTCATTGATGATTTCCTTGCCAATGGAAAGGCGCTGGAAGGCCTTGCCGCCCTTGTACGGGATTCCGGCGCTGAGCTGGTAGGCGCAGGCATTGTCATCGAGAAGGGATTCCAGGTAGGCGGAGACCTGCTGCGTTCAGAGGGAATCAGGCTGGAGTCACTGGCAATCGTGGAGAGCATGGACGAGGAAGCACAGACCATTGTGTTCAGAGATGATGAATAATAGAACAAAAGCTTTATTTTATGATATTGACGGAACCCTCCTGTCTGAGAAGACGGGCCGGGTTCCCGAAAGTGCGGTACAGGCACTGAAGGAGGCGCGGGAAAAGGGACATCTGGTGTTCGTCAATACAGGCCGCGTATATGCCCATCTGGGTGAAATTAAGAAGCTGGTGGAAGCAGACGGATATCTGTGCGGCTGCGGGACATATATCCTTGCGGAGGACAGGGTCATGTACAGCTACCACATTCCTCATGAGAGAGGGCTGGAGATCAAGAGCCACATTGATGCGTGCGGACTGGACGGAGCCCTTGAGGCGTCGGACGGAATCCACGTTCACAGGTCACATTCGCCTATTCCAAGGGTGGAGCAGCTGAAGGCGTCGCTCAGGCGTTCAGGCTGCCTGTCTGAACATGACTGGGAAGACGACTGCTATGACTATGATAAGTTTTATCTTATCTCGGATGAGAACAGCAGGCCCAAGGAACTGTTTGGACGGCTCAGGGACATGGAAATCATAGACCGGGGAAACGGGGAATATGAATGCGTGCCCAGAGGACATTCCAAGGCAACTGCCATTGATCTGGTGCTGAAGCATTATGGCATCTCTCTGGATGACGCCTATGTGTTCGGTGACAGCGGCAATGACCTTGCCATGTTCCGCTATGCAAGCAACTGTATCCTGATGGGGAAGCATGATGAAGTGCTGGAACCCTACGCGACGTTCGAGACAAAGGATGTGGAGGAGGACGGAATCGCGTATGCCATGAAGGAACTGGGCATAATATAGTACAGCGATAGTTAATACGGAAAGAGCAGACTGCATGAAGAGAAAGACCTGGATGATAAGTGCCCTGATGTATGCCATGGTATTTATGGCATGCTTCGGGGTATTGCACGTTTTAAAGACTTTAATGGAGCCTTCAAGGCCTGTATCCGTTGAGAGCAGGGAAAGCCGGGAGCCTGAGGGCACCCGGGAGGAGGAAACAGGGGTGGAACGGGAGGAACAGGCCGAACAGGCCGGGCCGGCATTGGCTACGGACTCCCAGGCCCGGGAACCCCAGGATGAAGTAATCCGGCAGGAGGGCTATAAGGAGTGGAAGAGAAAATTTCCCGGTATGTGGAACCCTCCGGCCCCGGAGGAACCCTACATACCGCCGAAGCTGATCCTGGCAACCGACCTTCACTATCAAAGCGCTTTGGCCGGGGACGGCGGGGAGGCTTTCCGGATGTTCGTGGAACGGTGCGACGGAAAGGTGGTCCAGTATCTGCCTGAGCTTTTGGAGGCATTTCTGGACGAGGTCATAGAGGAACGGCCCTCTGCCCTGGTTCTCAGCGGCGATATTACCATGAACGGGGAGCGGATGAACCATGAGGAGCTGGCGGCAAGGCTCAAGCGGGTCCAGGACGCCGGCATACAGGTCCTGGTGATACCGGGAAACCATGATATCAATAACCACGACGCAGCGGTGTACTACGGCGCCCGAAAAGAGCCGGCTTCCTATATTGACGGACCGGAATTCCATGAGATTTACCATGAATACGGCTATGACCAGGCATTGAGCCGGGACAGCAGCTCGCTGAGCTATGTCTACGCCCTGGATGACAGAAACTGGCTCCTGATGCTGGACTCCTGCCAATATGAGCCGGATAACAAGGTGGAGGGAAGGCTGAAGGACAGCACCATGGCCTGGGCCGATGAACAGCTGGCCAGGGCAAAGGAGGAGGGCGTGTTTGTGATACCCATTGCCCACCATAATCTGTTGGCCCAGAGCAGGATGTATACCACCCAGTGCGCCATGGACAACAATGGAGAGGTGATTTCCCTTCTTCAGAAATATGAGCTCCCTCTTTTTTTCAGCGGACATCTGCATGTACAGCGTATCCGCAAGCATAAAAGCGAGCCCGGAGTTCCGGAAGAAAGCTACGGCATACAGGAAATCGTGACAGATGCCCTCAGCATACCCCCCTGCCAGTATGGAGAGGTACTATGGGAGGAGGACGGAAGTATTTCCTATGCCACCAGAGCCGTGGATGTGTCGGCCTGGGCCAGGAATAACGGAAGTTCCAATCCGGACCTCCTGGATTTTGAGGACTGGTCCTACCGGTATATACAAAAGCTGATCAGTGACCAGATAAGGGGCGTTGTGAAGAACCTGGGGACAGACGTGGAGCATTCCATGGCAGCTGCCTATGCAGGGGTATACATTGATTACTATGCGGGACGGGAGATTGACGTCAAAGGCATAAAGAGCACTAAGGGATACCGGTTCTGGGAGAGGAACATGCCGGACAGCTATCTGATTCGGGAGCTGGATGCCATGATTGCTGATTCGGACAGGGACAATAACTATTTCCTGCTTCCCGAGGAGGAAGGATGGCTGACCGGAGATTAGGCAGGGAGTATGGACCGGAGATTGACAGGCGATTGGGCGCTAAATCAACTGGCGGTAAACCATCCGGGATGTTACAATAGGTATATGCCATAATATGTAAGGAGGGCCTGCTGTGAATAAAGGAATGTGGAAAAGGAATCTGAGGCGCGGGGCAGCCCTGGCCCTGACTTTGGTGATGTCCCTGTCCATTGCCGCCTGCGGCGCGGCTCAGGAAAGATTGGCTGCCCAGGCAGCGGGAAATGCAGGCGGGACCGGCGCGAAGGTCCATGAGGCCGTGCCCTATTCCCAGAGACCATACGAGCATTATGACCCGGCTGTCATGGAACGGGCCATGGCTGACTTTGAACAGGCCTGTGCGGTTGAAGGCCGGGATGAGGAGGTGCTGAGGCTCTACGATGCCATTGTGGATGAGTATGACCATCTGGCTACCCTGACTTATATGGCCCAGCTGAAATATGACGCGGATGTGTCGGATGAGCAGGCTGCCTCAGAGCAGGCATATACCACGGACATCTATTCTGAGATGGGTGATAAGGCCGCGGCCTGTCTAAAAAAGGGCATGAATTCATCCTACAAAGAAGTCCTGTCGGATAGGATGGGGATTGAGAATGCGCCTTACATCGAATATTACAGGGAGAATACAGGGGAGCTGACCGAGCTGAACCGGAAGGAGCAGGAGCTTCTCGGGGAGTATGACAAACTGGCTGCCGGAGAGTTTACGGTTGAGATGGAGGACGGACAGTGGAGCTACAGCCGGCTGGAACGGGAACCGGACCTTGACGATGGGCAGTACGCAGAGATAGAGGATGCATTGGTCAGGGAAAAGAACCGGGTGCTGGGCAGCAAGTTCCGGGAACTGGTTCAGGTGCGCCGACGGATAGCGGAGCTTAAGGGCTATGATAACTACGCCCAGTATTCCTTTGAGGCTGTATACGGAAGGGATTATACCCTTCAGGACGCAGAGGGGCTTTGTTCCGATGTAAAGACAAGTATTGTTCCCCTGAATAATGACATCTGGTATATGGATGTGGCCCAGGAATCATATGACTCCCTGGACCTTGTGGAAGAGAGCACCACAGAGGATATACTGGCCAGCGTGGGAAGAACGGCCCAGTCGGTGAATCCTGAGCTGGGTGAGATTTTCCGGTATATGCAGGACAATGAGCTGTATGATATACGGTCAGGGGAAGACGGACAGGACCGGGTGGATAATAATTATACCGTAGGGCTTCCAAGCTATGGCGACGCATTTATTTTCATCAACAGAAACCATACATTTACGGATTACCAGTCCCTGATTCATGAATTCGGTCATTTCAGCTCCCATTATTATAATTCGGTGCCTGAGCTGTTCCAGGGTTACAGCGTGGATGTGTGCGAGGTCCAGTCACAGGGGTTGGAGATGCTGGCCAACCAGTATGCGGGGGATATGTTCGGCGAAGGGGCGGAGGCCTTTGAGTTTGAGACTGTTACGGATATGCTGTATGTGACAATAATGTCCTGCATGCTGCAGGAATTTGAGGAAGCTGTTTACATGGAGCCGGACATGAGTCTGGAGGACATGAACCGCACATTCAAAGAGATACAGGATTCCTATCACGGATGGTATTATGATGTCTATGATGAGGGTGTGTGCTACGACTGGGTGGATGTGTCCCATTTGTTTTACAGCCCTCTGTACTATATGGGATATGGAACCTCGGCGCTGTCGGCCCTTGACCTCTGGACCATGTCCAGGAGCGACTGGGACGGCGCTGTGGATACCTACATGGGACTTTTGCATGAAGGTTTGGATGCGCCTTACCGCGGCACCATGTACCGCTGCGGGCTGCGGGATGTGTTTGACAGCAGGGAGCTGGAATCCCTGGCCGGGGATGTGCGCAGGCTCCAGGGAATGGAGCAGGATGATGAGAGCTCCGAAGTCCCGTCACAGGAGGGCGCGGGCCAGGCCGGAACGGATCTGGAGGAACGGTCTGACAGCGGATTAAGGGTTGCGGGTCTCATGGTGATAGCGGGTATCTGCGCCATCCTTGTATTTCAGGTAATGATTTTATGTACTGGTTTTGTAATCATCTGGCTGCTTGTCAGGAAAAAAAGAGAAGAGTAAAAACAGCAATACAGATATACAGAGTCCGGGAGGCAGCAGCTTCCCGGACTCTGAGATTTTGGACATATAAAAATGTTTTTACCAGATATGGGGCCTGTCCTCCGGTCTGCGGTACATCCCGTCGCCCTCCCTGACTCCAAAGGCAGTGTAAAAATCATCGGTGGCGGACAGTACGGCGTTTACCCTGGTGATGCCGGGGGAATGTGTATCATTTGTCATAATGTAGGAAAGGTAATCATCCCTGTATTTTGTGGCCCATATGACTCCGTAGGCATGGTACAGCTCCTTCAGGTCATATCCCTTTTCTTTGGCTATTTCAGTTATGCAGGAAACCCCGCCCAAATCAGCAATATTTTCCGTAACGCTCAGCGTACCGTTTACCTGGTTGCCGTTTACTTCCATGGTATCATAGTAGTCAATGACCTTTTGCGCCAGTTCCCTGAAACGCTGTTTATCCTGAGGAGTCCACCAATCCCGCAGGTTTCCCTTTTCATCATACTGGGAACCGCTTGTGTCAAATGCATGTGTGATCTCGTGGCCTATGACGGCTCCGATGCCTCCCAGGTTGGTCACTGGCTCTGCCTCCGGATCATAAAAGGGTGCCTGGAGTATTCCGGCCGGAAACACGATTTCATTGTTTTCGGGGTTATAATAGGCATTGACCGTCTGGGGGGGGGGGGGCATACCCCATAAATTCGGGGCCCCCGGGTTGTGTGGGGTGTCAAACTGGGTGTTTTACACAAG
>JAJQEA010000282.1 GCA_021201905.1 Clostridia bacterium | reverse complement strand
AAAGAGATAGTTAGATAAACAAGTCCTAAAGAATTATAGTGCTAAATCCTAAAGATGGGGATACCCGCCATTGCAGCAGGACTTGTAAAGGAATGTGAACTGGTTATTGTATACAAAAAATCAGGTAACAACATGGTGTATTTTTTACAAAGTTTGAGACACCGCCAAAAAACTTCTGACATCGACACCCTTTTAGTGATACAATATAAATATTATAAAATAAGGGAAGTAGGTGGTAAAATTATGTATCAGAAAGGTCAGTATATCATATACGGCATCAGGGGCGTCTGCGAGGTGATGGATATCATCACAATAGACAGACCTGACGGTCCTAAGGACCGGCTGTATTATGTACTCCGTCCCTATTATCAGCAAGACAGCAAGATTGTGACGCCTGTGGATTCGGAGAAAACCATAACCAGGCCGCTTCTTTCCAAAGAAGAGGCCCTTGAACTGATTGACAAAATCTCTGATGTGAAGGAGATGGAGGTGACCAATGATAAACAGCGGGAGGAATGGTATAAGGAAGCCCTTAAGACCTGCGACTGCCGGGTGTGGATCAGTATGATAAAAGCACTGTACCTGCGCCGGAAGGACCGCTTGGAGCAGGGAAAGAAGATGACGGATCTGGACGAGCGGTATTTTAAGACAGCGGAGGATAATCTGTATTCCGAGCTGGCCCTGTCTCTGGGAATGCAAAAGGATGAGATGGTCAGCTATATTACAGAGCGGGTACTGGCAGAGGTATAATAACATTGTAATACCTCATAGCTTTGCGCGGTTGCCTGCATATCTGACAGATTAATAGCATACAGAACCATAAAATGCATACAAAAAAATCCATTAACCCTTCGGAAAATACTGGCGGTTAATGGATTTTTTGCTGTTATCGCTTGAAAAACAAATTGCTTATTCAATTACCGTGCCCCCATGGCCTTTCAGGCTTTCCTTTGCCTTATCCAGGGTGGTGATAATGGCCTTCCTGCCTTTTCCGCTCTCCAGGAAATCAATGGAGGCAGATACCTTTGGCAGCATGGAGGCAAATTCAAACTGGCCCTGGCTGATATAATCCCTGGCCTGGCCGATGGTCATGTGGCTGATGGGCTGCTCCTGGGGAGTGCCGTAGTTTAAGGTCACATTATCCACGCTGGTGAGTATCATCATCACATCCGCATCGATCTCCTTGGCCAGCAGTCCGGTGGCAAGGTCCTTCTCAATGATGGCACTGGCGCCCCTTAAGTTATAGCCCTGTTCCATGACGGGAATGCCTCCGCCTCCGCAGGCAATGACAATCTGGTCCGCGTCCATAAGAGCTTTGATGGCGTCGATCTCCACAATGGCAACGGGATGGGGGGAGGCAACGATTCTGCGGTAGCCGCCTTCCACCTCTGTCACATGGTTGCCCTTGGCTTCCTCGGCGTCTGCCTCCTCCTTGGTCATCACACGTCCAATGACTTTGACTGGGGTATAGAAGGCCTCATCGTACGGGTCCACTGTCACCTGGGTTAATACAGTGCTAACTGGTTTGTAGATGCCTCTCTTGATGAGTTCAGCCCGGATTCCGTTCTGAAGATCGTATCCAATATAACCCTGGCTCATGGCGGAGCAGACAGACATGGGAGCCTGGCTATAGCCGTCGTGCTGTTTGCCGAATTCATTCATGGCCGTGTGAATCATGCCTACCTGGGGAGCGTTGCTGTGTACAATGGCTACCTGCCACCCCTCCTGGATGAAATCAGCGATGATTTTGGCGGTTCTCGCCACAGCTGCCTTTTGTTCAGGAAGATTGGTTCCCATATCTTTGTGGCCAATGGCCATTACGATGCGTTTTTTCGCCATAATCCATACCTCGCTTGTCTTTAAAATTGTCATATAAATTAAGTTTATTATAGGGTAATATGGGAAAAAATGCAATGGGAAGAGAAAAAAGATGGTGGCAAAACAAAGGGAGCCATGCTATACTGTCAACAGAATAAGACTGGAAGGACAGGAAGCGTATGAGGGATGGAAGACAGGCCCTGCCCCCAGGGTGGCAGAAGCGTATACTGGCGGCAGCATTGGCGGCACTGGCCGGCAATTTGCTGGTGAAGGTTATACCATGGCCCGGCAGCCTCTTATCTTCTTACGAGGAAGCCATGGAGCCCGCCATATCCCAAGGAGCGGGATTTGTGTGGATGACATTGGTCCTGGCGCCTATTTTGGAGGAAGGGGCATTCCGCCTGGTTCTGTACGGATGGCTGCGGCGTTTTATGGCCTTTTTTCCGGCGGCGGTCATATCCTCCCTGGCCTTTGGAATATATCATGGAAATTGGATTCAAGGCATATACGCATTCCTTTTGGGAATGGTGCTGGCATGGGGCTATGAAGGCAGTGAATACCGCAGATATCCTATGGCAGTATTGATGCATGGGGCGGCCAATCTGGCAGTCCTGGCAGCGTTTGGTTAAATACTCATAAAGAGGAGGTAGAAACGTGAAGTTATTGACTGTGGCAATCCCCTGCTATAACTCGGAAAGCTATATGGAGCACTGTATCGACACCCTGCTTACAGGCGGGGAGGAAGTGGAAATCATCATTGTGGATGACGGATCCACCAAAGACAGGACAGGAGAGATTGCTGACCGGTATGCCCGGGAATATCCCACCATCTGCCGCGTGATTCACCAGGAAAACGGCGGGCATGGGGAAGCTGTGAACACAGGACTAAAAAATGCCACAGGCATATTCTTCAAGGTGGTGGACAGCGATGACTGGGTCAATGAGGAAGCATACGGGCAGGTACTTGCGACCCTGAGGCGGTTTGTATATGGGGGAGAGACACTGGACATGCTGGTGACCAACTTTGTCTATGAGAAGGAGGGGGCCAGAAGGAAAAAGGTGATGAAATACCATATGGCATTTCCAAAGGACAAGGTATTCGGTTGGAATGACGTGAAGTTTTTCATGACAGGGCAGTATATACTGATGCACTCCATTATTTACAGGACAGGGCTGCTGATCCAGTGCGGTCTGGAGCTACCCAAGCACACCTTTTATGTGGACAATATTTTTGTGTACCAGCCCCTGCCTCATGTGAAGCATATTTATTACCTGGATGTGAATTTCTACCGCTATTATATCGGAAGGCAGGACCAGTCTGTCAACGAAGAGGTGATGATTGGCCGCATTGACCAGCAGATTCGGGTTACCAAGCTGATGCTGGGGTATTATGACGCCATGAAGATAAGCAGCAGGAAGCTGCGCCACTACATGATACAGTACCTGGAAATCATGATGACCATTTGTTCCGTCCTGGCCATCAAATCAGGAACAGAGGAAAACCTGGAGAAAAAGAAGGAGCTGTGGCAGTATCTGAAAAAACAGAACCTGCCCCTTTTCCTGCGGCTCAGGCTGGGCTTTCTGGGACAGGGATGCAACCTCCCCGGTAAGGGCGGAAGGGAGCTTTTGATTCTGGGATATAAAATAACGCAGAAATTTTACGGTTTTAATTGACATTATTTTAACGAGGTAGTATAGTATAGCCGGTATCAAGTAATTTCCATATGCATGGAGGTCTTAAAAAATGGTAAAAGAATTTCTGAAGTGTAATTCAATCAGGGAGCGGATTCAGTTTCTTGCAAACACAGTTCTCAAGGACTGGGATGCCAGTGAACTGGATACGGTCATGGACATCATGGGACTATCTAGGGAAGGTATGGAGGCGCCTGAGGACAAAATCAGCGCCATCGAAAAATACCTGGCTGACTATAAGCATGAAGTAGAGATGAGGGGCGGCGTTGACGGCTCCAGGGTGGACAGCATACCTGCCAAGGACCAGGGAAATACCCTGTTCGAGGGTCCGTCTGAGGCGGAAGTGGTGAGCAAGATGCTGAATCCGTTTACAAAGGAGCAGTAAGCCCAATCGAATTTTCAAATCAATACTGAGCGAAAAATCCATGGAAATCCTGGGGGACAGGAGGACTGTGGATTTTTTTACCTGTTTTTACAAGATGGACGGGAGGGGGATATTCAGGAGGGAAAGGTTGACTTTTGCCCATAAACTGGATAGAATGGAATTAAGATTTTTATCTGAGATAATAGAAAAAGAGAGGAACAGGGATTGACGCAGGGAGGAAACGATTATACATTTACAACATTTGAGGCTTCGGATATCATGCATCGTGCGGCCAGTTTCTGCCGTGCATCCAATTCATCCCATGAGTATGGGAACGGTGAAAGCTATACAGCCACTGAGGTCCATTTTTTGAAATATGTGGTGGAGAATCCGGGAATATCCGCTATTGAGTTGGCGCATAGCTGGAATAAAACGCGGGCGGCAGCCACCCAAATGCTGACTAAGCTGGAGCGCTCAGGACTCCTCTACCGGGGGCGTGAGCGGTATAATGACAAGAAGGTCCTGTATTATCCCACTGAGAAGGGACTGGAGCTTCACGAAATGCACCGGACTTATGACACGGAAAATTTCGGTAAGTTCATCGCTTATCTGGAGCAGCGTTTTACAAAAGAACAGATTGAATCTGCCTTTCAAATCCTGCAGGCCTACAGCGATTATCATATGCAGATGGATGAGTTTAAGTAGTCAATTATATAGGGTACCTTAAAAGCTGGAAGCATCTTTTTGGATGCTTTCTTTTTTTGCATTAACCTGGGCCGCATGCTCCCTGGTCACACCTTTCCAGGCCATATTTCAGGGAATCAGAAAAGTGCATTTTGTGTATTGACAATGAAAGAAATAAGGTATAGAATATTTACATGAAGTAAAGTAACTTTACAATAAGTAAACTAAGTTTACAAAAAGAGAAAGGAAGAAAAGAGTATGAGTCAAGCCATGGTCACTGTAAACCGAATCTGTTTTCTGTTTTGCCTTTTAATTATTGGCCTGGTAATTATCCAGGCAGTATTGTTTATCCGTAATGCGCTGATGTTTAACA
This sequence comes from Clostridia bacterium, assembly GCA_021201905.1. Lineage (GTDB taxonomy): Bacteria > Bacillota > Clostridia > Lachnospirales > Lachnospiraceae > Enterocloster. Next base: position 4,225 of record JAJQEA010000282.1, on the reverse strand, counting down.
AGAAACACCGGGTTTTATCGGAAGATGAAGTGCGTTCTGTCATGAAAATCGGTTGTGTATCTGCCATCGCACCGGCATGTTCCATTATCGTAGTAGCTCTGGGCCTGGTTAGCCTGATAGGACCTGTGCTGTCATTTATGCGAGTGGGAGTTATTGGTTCGGCTGCTTATGAAACACAGATGGCGGAGATTGCGGCCTCCACGCTGGGGGTGACGCTGGGAACCGAGGGCATAACTGAGAGCACCCTGACACTGTGCCTCTTTACTATGACACTTGGCTCTGCTCCCTTCCTTATCAATACCCTTATCACGGTAAAACCCATGGATGACGCCATGGTAAAGGCTGCCAAGAGCAGCCGCAGCTTCCTTCCGGCCTTCTCCCTGGCGGCCATGATGGCTCTGTTAGTTTATCTGGGGGCCAATAACGCATCCAAGTCCTCGCCTAACCTGGTGGGATTTGCAGCTTCGGCCGCATGTACATGTGTACTGACAAAATATGTGAAGAAGTCCGGCAAGAAGAGTCTTGGGAACTTTACAATGAGCATTGCCATGCTGGCAGGCATGATTTGTGCCACTGTGGCTTATTACGCAGGTTTATAGGAGGTAGGGTCATGGAAGAAAAGAATGTGATGACAAAGGACCAGATTCAGGAAGACTACAGCAATGTATATGTTAAAAAGGTGCATCTGATTGGACGGGCCACCATGGCTATTGCCTTCATACTGATGTTTGCTCCTGTCCTGTACATGCATTTCGTTGCAGGATTTACGGCTCCGGCGGACGCGTACATGGCCTGCGCGGCGGCAGCCTGTGCAGCCGGCGTGGGAGGGTGGATTGCGGAACCTATCTCGTATTTCCCCATCCTGGGAGCCGCCGGAACCTATATGTCTTATTTGGCCGGCAATGTGGGCAATACCCGTGTGCCAGTGGCAGTGGCGGTGCAGAGCGCCACGGATTCTGACAACAGCAGTCCCAGGGGACAGATGGCAACCGTTATCGGCGTGGGCATGTCCATTTTCTTCAGTCTGATTGTGTTGACGGTCATCATATTGGTGGGTTCGGCCATGCTTCAGGTGGTGCCGGAACCGGTGCTTAAGGCGCTGGGATACGTGCTTCCATGCCTTTATGGGTCTATGCTGACTATGCGCCTTATGGCGAATTTTAAGGGCAGCATTAAATATGTACCACTGGCATTTGTGGTATTCCTGGTCTGCAGGTATACCGGATTTACTAGGTACGGTCTGCTGACGGACATAGCCGTTACCTGTATCTTTGCATATATCATTCACCAGACCAAGGCAGGGAAGAACTAGGACACCCAACAGTGAAAGGAACGGATTAAAATATGAACGATTACATCCAGTCATGGTATGACAGATATGAGACAGAGGCCAGAACACTGATGCATGATATCTGGGAGCATCCGGAGTTTGCCATGGAAGAATACTACACGGCCGGGCGTCTGGCCGGATTCATGAAGGAACAGGGGTTTGAGACGCGTACATTCAATGCCAGAGAACCGGAATCGCAATCCGCGTCTCATAATACAGTATATGCAAAATGGGGAAGCGGAAAGCCGGTCATCGGAATACTGGGAGAGTTGGATTCTTTAAAGGGTCTGGGACAGGAAAATGTGCCCTATTATAGCCCTGTTCCAGGCTGTGGACACGGCTGCGGACACAATCTCATTGCGGGCTGCGGGGCAGCCGCTGCCTCGTCTCTTAAATTCGCGGCGGAGAGGGAGGAGCTGTCCGGCACCATCATTTATGTGGGCTGTCCGGCAGAGGAGACTCTGGACGGTAAGGTGTGGCTGGCGAAATGGGGATATTTTGACGATATGGACGTATGCCTGATGTGGCATCCGGGAGGGCATGAGCTTAAGTTTGCGGGCTATACCAACATGGCTCTGACCAGTATTCTCTTTGAATATTTCGGAAAGACCGCTCATGGGGTAAGGGCATGGAACGGAAGAAGCGCCCTGGATGCCTGTGAACTTATGAACATAGGCGTGAATTACCTCAGGGAACACATGACTCCGGAATGTTCTATCCACTATGTCTATGAGGACGGTGGGGAAATGCCCAACGTGGTTCCCGAACATGCATCTGTTTTCTATTACATCCGTTCCAGAGATGAGGAGAACAGGGAGCTGGTGGAGCGGGTCAAGGCAGTTGCCCAGGGGGCGGCCATCATGACGGAGACAAAGCTTAAGATGACCCTGCGCACATATTGCAGGGGCAATTTCCCGGCTATTGCCCTGAACCGGTATGTATACGAGGAGGTAAAGAAAATACCGCCACTCACGTACAGCGAGGAGGACTATGAATTTGCCAGGAAGCTCCACCGGAATTTCTTCGAGGAGGAGCCGCCTGAGGAACTGGACGCATTGATTCCTGTAAAAACCTCTCCGGTTAAGGACTGGGATGCAATTCCATTTTTCAGAGGCACATCGGATGTGGGGGATGTAAGCCACATTCTTCCCACCATACAGCTCAGTGGCCTCGGCGAAGTGGCAGGAACCAGGGCTCACTACTGGACTGTCACTGCGGCAGCCGGAACCGCCATCGGGGAAAAGGCAGCTGTTTACACCAGCAAGATTATTTCACAGAGCGCTTTGGACATACTTAAAGACCCGGGACTGGTGGAAGGATTCTGGAAGGATTTTACAAAATCCAGAAATGCCAAGAAGATGCCGCCCTATGAAAAGTGTTCCTTCCGGATATAAGAAGAGAGGAACGGATACAGGAAAGGAGACTGTGGATAGCAATGAAACATCCTTACAGGTGGGAAAATTTGAACAGAGAAGAACTGAGAAAGCTGGCAGAAGAAAATGCTCTGGTACTCATACCTTTGGGGGCAACGGAGCAGCATGGCCCGCACCTTCCCACGGGTACGGATTCCATGCTGGCAGAGGCTGCCTGTGATATTGCGGCGGAGAAGCTGGCTGAAATGGGCCGCCATGCGGTTATAGCGCCCACTGTTACCATATCCAACTCGCTGCACCATGGAAGCTATCCGGGGACACTGTCCCTGGACCCCAGGCTTTATATGGACTATCTTACCAGCATAGCCAGAGGTATCGTTTCCCATGGCTTCAGGAATATATGCTGTGTCAATGGACACGGAGGAAACGGGACGCCTACGGACATGGCTGTAATGGATATTGTCACCAGATACGGCATCCATATTTCCTGGGTTCCGTATTATGTGAGCTGTAATGAGGATTTTGAGGCCATTCTGAATACACAGAGCAATATTTTCCACGCGGACGAGGTGGAGACCTCCCTTATGCTGGCCCTAGACGAAAGCATGGTGGACCCCTGTTATAAGGAGGCCAAGGGAGGAAATATACAGAAAGGAACGCCCCATGGACGTCCGGGCCGGCCTTTCACCTTCCTGCCTTTTGAGACGCGCACAGAGACAGGCATCCTGGGAAACAGCTATGCCGCCACCAGAGAAAAGGGGGAACAGCTGTGGGCGGCAGTGACCAGCCATCTGGTCCAGGCGCTGTTAGATCCGGAGCTGTGGCAGTAACCGGCGCAGGCAGGGCGCAGTAGGGAATGGACGACAGAAAGGAACTGGATATGCAATCTATATTTGATGAAAAGTGGAACCGTACAGGAACCGGAACTATAAAATGGAAGGCGGCTGATGAGGGGAGAAAGGATATCATACCCATGGGAATTGCCGACATGGAGTTTGCCACTGCGCCTTGTGTGATAGAGGCAGTGAAACGGCGGATGGAGCATCCGCTGTTCGGCTACTTTAATTTGGATAATCGGTTCTATGAGGCAATTATGAATTGGCATGGGAGGCATTTTCACAATGAGGACCTGCGCCCGGTGCATATACTCTACCAGAATGGGGTGCTGGGTGGAATCGCGGCGGCGCTTCGGGCATTTACCCTTCCGGGAGACTGGGTACTGTGCAACGGGCCTGTCTATTCGGGATTCATCCGGACCGTTGGAGATTTAGGGCGGGTGCTCTGTACCAGCATGCTGAAGCCGGACCGGGAAGGGATTGTGCGCCCGGATCTGGAGGATATGGAGAGGAAAATCCTTGACAATAAGGTGAAGGTATTTATATTCTGTTCACCCCATAATCCCACGGGAAGGGTTTGGGACGAGGATGAGATAATGGCTGTGGTGAATCTTTGCGGTAAATATCATGTACTGTTGATTTCGGATGAGATATGGGCCGATTTTACGCCGGGGGGGGGGGGGCAA
>JAJQEA010000402.1 GCA_021201905.1 Clostridia bacterium | reverse complement strand
ACATGTCGGTCCGGGACAATGTGGCCTTCGGCCTTAAGAACCGCAAGGTTCCCCAGGACCAGATCGAGTCCCAGGTGGACGAAATCCTGAAGGTGGTAAAGATTGACCACCTGAAAAAGCGGATGCCCTCCAAGCTGTCCGGCGGCCAGCAGCAGCGTGTGGCCCTGGCAAGGGCCATTGTCATCCATCCGGAGGTGCTGCTCATGGACGAACCCCTGTCCAACCTGGACGCAAAGCTGAGGGTGGAGATGAGGAACGCCATCAAGCGCATCCAGCAGCAGGTGGGCATCACCACCATCTATGTAACCCATGACCAGGAGGAGGCCCTGGCTGTGTCGGACCGCATTGCAGTCATGAACGGCGGCGTCATACAGCAGATTGACACTCCTAAAAACGTATACCAGCGGCCCTCCAACATTTTCGTGTCCACCTTCATCGGGCTGTCCAACATCATGGACGGGCGCATCGAGGCAGGGGACGGACAGACACTGCTTCACATCGGGGATTACAGCGTGCCCATGGAGAACCTTTCCCCCAGCGCAGGCCACGGCCAGACCGTGAAGGTGTCCATCCGGCCGGAGGAATTCATCATCAGCCGGGATGACAGCGACGGCATACCTGCCGTTGTACGAAGCAGCGTATTCCTGGGCATCACCACCCACTACTTTGTGGAAACCGCAGACGGCAGGGAGATGGAGGTTATCCAAAACTCCGATATCTGGGATATCATCCCGGACCACACCCCCATCCATCTGGGTGTACAGCCCCATAAAATCAACGTGTTCACCGAGGACGGAAGTCAGAGCCTTATTGTCAGGAGGGACCATTCATGAGATATGCGGGAGAGAAAAAATTAAATATATGGGTTGCAATGGCACTGGGAATCCTGGCCCTGTTCCTTCTCTTCGTGGTCTATCCCCTGGTGCTGGTGCTCTACAAAAGCGTCCTTTCTGAGGACGGAAACTTAAGCTTTGCCTATTTCACCAAGTTCTTCGCAAGAAAATACTACTGGAGTACCCTGGTGAACAGCTTCAAGGTCACCATTGTCTCCACCCTGGTGGCCGCTGTTCCGGGACTGGCCATGGCCTATGTGCTGCGGAGCGTGCAGATTAAGGAAAGCAAATACCTGAACATCCTGATTGTCATTTCCTACCTGTCCCCGCCTTTCATCGGGGCCTATGCCTGGATTCAGCTGTTGGGGCGGAACGGCTTCTTCACCAAAATACTCAACAGCCTCTTTCACATTAAGCTGGGCGGCATCTATGGTTTTGCGGGCATCGTGCTGGTATTCTCCCTCCAGTCCTTCCCTCTGGTGTACATGTACATCTCCGGCGCCCTGAAGAACCTGGACAATTCCCTGAACGAGGCAGCCGAAAGCCTTGGCTGTACCGCATTCCAGAGGGTGATGCAGATCATCGTCCCGCTGGTGATGCCCACCATGCTGGCCAGCTCCCTGCTGGTGTTCATGCGCGTGTTCTCTGATTTTGGTACTCCCATGCTCATCGGCGAGGGCTATAAGACCTTTCCGGTGCTGATTTACAGCCAGTTCATGGGGGAGGTCAGCACGGACGACCATTTTGCCGCCGCGCTCTGCGTCATTGTCATCGGCATTACCCTGGTCCTGTTCTTCCTCCAGCGCTATCTGGGCAGCCGCTTCACCTATTCCATGACAGCCTTAAAGCCCATGGTGGCGGAAAAATGCACCGGCACCCGCAACATCCTGTCCCACCTGTTCGTGTATGCGGTGGTGCTCATCGCCATCCTGCCCCAGATTACGGTCATTGTCACATCCTTCCTGGCAACCGGCGGCGGAACGGTATACACCGGAGGCTTTTCCCTGGAAAATTACAGAAACACCCTGTTTTCCAAGAATAACAACACGGCTATCTTCAACACCTACCTGTTTGGAATATGCGCCATCGCCATCGTGGTGGTGTTCGGTATCCTCATATCCTATCTGACGGTCAGGAAGAGGTCCTTCCTCACGGGCATCCTGGACACGGTGACCATGTTCCCCTACATCATCCCCGGCTCTGTCCTGGGTATCTCCTTCCTGTATGCCTTTAACAGCAAGCCCCTGCTGCTCAGCGGCACCGCCATTATCATCATCATATCCCTGTCCATACGGAGGATGCCCTACACCATACGCTCCAGCACCGCAATCATCGGCCAGATCAGTCCCAGCGTGGAGGAGGCAGCCATAAGCCTGGGATGCACCGAGACAAAATCCTTTGTGAAGGTGACGGTGTCCATGATGATGTCCGGCGTGCTCTCAGGGGCCATTATGAGCTGGATTACCCTGATCAGCGAGCTCAGTTCCTCCATTATCCTGTATACCAGCAGGACCCAGACCCTGACAGTGGCCATCTACGCGGAGGTCATCCGGAGCAACTTCGGCAATGCCGCAGCCTACTCCACCATCCTGACCCTGACCAGCATCCTGTCCCTTCTGGTGTTCTTTAAGGTTACCGGCAGCAACGACATCAGCATTTAGTCTCTATCTATGATATAATAGGAGGTACAGTGTCCATCGGGCACTGTACTTCACTACTTCCGGGAGGTACCCGCCATGGCAGGCAACCAGTACAGGGATTATATCAAGCGTTCGTTCTTTAAATACGCAATCTCCATCATCTCACTGCTCTTTGTGCTGATGGGGCTGTTTCTGTTCATCAATGTCCAGTGGATTAGCGTGGGAAGCAACCGTAAGAACAACGCCCTTCTGGCATCCATCCTGGACAGCCAGGTCACATCATATAAGGAAGGTTTGGAACACTTTTCCACGGATTACCGCTTTTTGGACGCCCTGAAGCAGGAAAATACAGACGCAGCCACCCAGGTCAACCGGCTGCTCTACGGCTTTACCACGTCCCAGCCCATACGGAGCACCTTTGCCCTTACGGATACAGAGGGACGCATAGTAAGCTCCAGCCTTTTTGAGGGCAACCGCTCTATCTTCCTGGACAGCGCTGTCTACAAGAGCCTTGTGGAAAAAATGCAGGAGGCGCCTGCCCTGACCCACACCATGCCCAGCCGCCTGAATTTTGCCCACGGACAGGCCGGGGACCTGCTTTTGGCCCACTCCATCGCGGACGGGGACGGTATCTGCGGATACCTGTTTTTTGATCTGATGGATGAACAGATATATGAGGCGGTGCGGGAATATCCACTGGACGACGTGGTCATCACAGACCGGTACGACAACCTGATTTTTACGGTGGGAAGGCAGAACGCAGATCCCATGGAGAAATATCCTGCCGGCAAATACAGGATGGACTGGCAGAAGGGCAATATTGTGAAGGTCAACAACAAGCATTACCACATACACAAGGAAGCACTTCCTGAGAGCTCCCTGATTCTATACACACTGGTATCCATGGAATTCCAGCGCAGCCTTGTGACCTACGGCATTCTGTTTCTGGGGCTGGCCGGCATTCTCATGGTCATCATGATTCCGCCCCTGACCCTGCGCATCACAAAAAAGAACCTGCAGGCCATTGACGAGCTCCAGTCCTCGGTGGAGGAAATGGGGCGGGGAAATATGGACTACCGGCTAAAGAGCCAGGTATTTGACGAATTCCAGATGCTCAACGACGCGTTCCGCAACATGGTGATTCAGCGCGAGGATCTGATGCTTCACAACAGCGAGCTGGCGGAGCGCAAGCGAATCATGGAAATCAAGCAGCTGGAGGAACAGTTTAACCCCCATTTTATTTTCAATGTATTGGAAACCCTCCGCTATGAGATTGCCATTGACTCCCAGAAGGCCTCGGAAATGGTCATGGCCTTTGCCAACCTGATGCGCTACAGCGTATATTACGGGAGCACCATCGTGCCCCTGCAGACCGACATCGAATACATCAACGACTATCTCCTGCTCCAGAAGATGCGCTATAACCGCAGGCTGAACTACCATATCGACATTCCTGAGGAGCTGATGGATTTAAAAATTCCAAAGCTGCTCCTTCAGCCGGTGGTGGAGAATTCCCTGGTCCATGGAATGAAGGATAAACAAAGTGTATCCGTCACCATCACGGCCCGCCTGGAGGGCAGCACTCTGGTGCTGTGTGTGGAGGACAACGGCAGCGGCATCAGCCCGGAAAAGCTGACCGAGCTGCGGGAAGCCCTGGAGCAGGAGGATATTTACAGGGAACATATCGGATTATATAATTCCCACCGGGTGGTGCGGCTTCTCTACGGCCCTTCCTACGGCCTGACCATTGAGAGCTCCCCCGGAAACGGAACGCGGGTGAGCGTCACACTCCCCGCGGATATGGAGGAGGATACATATGTATAAAGTCCTGATTGTGGAGGACGAAGACATCATACGCAAAGGCCTGCTGTTTATGGTTAACTGGCAGGACGCGGACTGCGTGGTGGTGGGAGAGGCAGCGGACGGACTGGAGGGCCTGGAAAAAATCCGGGATACCAGCCCGGATATCGTGGTGGTGGACATCAACATGCCTGTAAAGGACGGCCTTTCCATGCTGGAGGACAGCATAGAGGAATACGGCTATGACGCCATTATCGTGTCCGGCTACAGCGATTTTGAGTACGCCAGGAAGGCCATCCGCCTGGGAGTCACGGAATACCTGTTGAAGCCTGTGAATTTTAACGAGCTCTATGACGCTATCGGAAAGATTAAGGCCAAGCAGCAGGCGGCGGCCAGGCTCAGGCTTGAGATGAAGCAGCTGGACATGGAAAAATGGAAGCTCGGCATACTGGACGAGCCCGAAACAGGGGACAGCCCCGAAGGAAACCGCCATGTGGATCACATGATGGACTGCATCCGGAACCACTACAGCTCCCACCTGTCTCTTACGGATATCAGCGAACAGTGCGGCATGTCCTGCACCTATCTGAACTCCAAATTTAAAAGCTTCACCGGCTACACCTTCAACGACTATCTGAACCGCTACCGGATGCAGAAGGCCGTGGACCTGCTGAAGGAAAACAAATACAAGGTCTACGAAATCGCAGACCTTGTGGGCTTCTCGGATTATAAATATTTCATCAAAGTGTTTAAAAAATATGTGGGATGCTCTCCGGTCAAGTTTATGGAGGGCGGGGGGCCTGCCCCTTAATCCTGTGTGTTTTTATTCTTATAGTACTGCTGCTTTTTCATGTACATGTTCTTGTCCGCCCTGCGGCACGTGCTGTAGAGGTCCGCATCCGCCTGCGGGTCATAGATGGAATAACCCCAGGAAAAGGTAAACTCCGGCATGGAAGACTCCCTGTTAAACATGGTCTCAAACTGTTTCATAAAATCCTGTATCTTTTCCTGGTCCGCGTCCGCCATCACCACCACGAACTCGTCGCCCCCGATGCGGTACATCACGGCCTCCCTGGTACGCATATTGAGATACGCCCTTGAGACGCAGGTAATGTAGACATCTCCGGCATCGTGTCCCAGGGTATCGTTCACCTGCTTGAGGCCGTTTAAGTCCAGCAGGATAAAGCCTGTTCCCTCCTGGGCCTTCCCGGCAATGCGGTTTCCTATATCCAGCTGGTATGCGTTCCTGTTTTTAAGCTGGGTCAGGTAATCCGTATTTGACATGTCCCTGTAAAATGGGTTGGATATGCGCCTGAACAGGAGCCTGGAGGCACAGCAGGCCCCAAGGCTGAACAGCAGGATAAACAGCGGAAGGAGGAGGCGCAGATTCCGGTAGGTATCATACTGGTGGCCTGCCTCGAACTCGATTCCCACCACCCCCAGCACCTGGTCCCCGTGGTATATGGGCATGTAGGTGATGAATATTTTTCCCCATTCCGTGTCCTTAATCTGGTCCGGCAGCACCTTCTGTCCGTCCAGGGCCCTCTGCATGTCCGGGTAAATCTCATGCTCGATCAGGTCCCCGGGATAGTGGAAGTCCGGCTCCGACTGGTCCAGGCAGTCAATGATATACACGAACTCCCCGTTCTCATTCATCTTTGCGGTGTAGAGATACCGGACACCGGAAATCTCACGGATCCTCTGGAAGGATTCATGGGCCCTCTTATAGACGTCCCCCTCCATATCTTCCCTGGACAGAACCTGGTCAAAGGTGCTTTTATCCAGGCGCTTCTCCACAAAACCGTATATGGCCTCCGCCTGGTCCCTGAGACTGACCAGGGTATCATTGTATGTGAGTCTGTATTGGAACCAAAAAATAGAGAATGTCAACAGGGCCACTACAACCGCAGTGAATAGGGATACCTGTATGTCCACTCTCCTCCATATGTTGGGCTTCATCTCAATTTTCTCCTTGGTTCAGACTGCGTTCCATCCATCTGGTATTATTTTACATTATACTATGTGGTGAATCCTTTGTCTATTTAAGGATTTATTACTTTATTCCCTGCCGGCACCATAACCTTGACTATATACTGTTCATACTCCTTTACCGTCAGCTCGTCCAGCATCAAATCCTCATACCACATCTGCCCCAGCCGGATTCCCCTCTCCTTTGCAAACGCGCGGATAAGGCGGTAGGGCTTTTCCATGTCCCACAGATGGCCCCTGCTGTACAGCTCCACATAGGTTCCCTCCGGCCGTTTCTGAACCCGGTGGGAAGCCGTCTTTCGGTCCAGCTTGGTATACACCTTCACATAACGGTCAAATACGCCCCGGTCCAGGTCCTCTCCCAGGTAAATAGAGCCCACTGCTCCCACTGCTCCGTGGTACTTTTCCTGCATCCTGACATGCTCCGCAATCTCCACCGCGGCCTTCCGCTCCGATCCCGCGCTGATGTCCGACACCAGCAGATATTCCCTGTCCCTCTCCACCAGCCTTGGCTCGTCCAGCGCAGCCTCCATGGCTAGCCGCACCGACTCCTCCTCATGAAGGATAAAGCGCTTCATGTTCTTCAGACGCCGTATCTCCTCGTCAATCTGGCGCTTCTTTTCGTCTATCATGGACATAAACCGCTCCGGGGAACGGTTTTCCATATACTCCTTGATTTCCCCCAGGGACATTCCCAATTTCTGCAGGGCGCGAATGACCTCGAACATGTCCATCTGCCATACAAAGTAATACCGGTAGCCGTTCTCCTCCTTGAGGGCCGGTGAAAACAGGCCTATTTCATCGTAGTGGAACAGCGTATGCTTCCTGACTCCCAGTATTCTGGCAAATTCTCCGGTGGTAAAATATAGTTCCGACTGTTTTTCCATTTTCGCAAATCTCCTCTTGACTATCGGGTTACCCTATAGCATATGATAATACCTGCGGCTGAAATATTCAAGTTCCAATCATACTTAATCTATTGAATCAAAACAGGAGTATTAACATGAGTTATTCATTATCCAAAAAATTTACATTCGGGTCCCTGATGCTGTTTGCGCTTCCCACCACTGTCATGATGGTGGTGATGTCCCTGTACACCATTGTGGACGGGGTTTTCGTATCCCGGTTCGTCAGCACCAACGCCCTTTCATCCGTCAATATTGTTTACCCCGTGATCAACATCGTGCTGGGCATCTCCGTCATGCTGTCCATGGGCAGCAATGCCATTGTGGCAAAAAAATGGGGGAAGGACAGCCTGACAGCGCCAGGGAAACCTTCACCACCATTATTCTGCTGAATATCATAATCGGACTGGTCTTTGCCGTCCTTGGGAACCTGGCCGCAGTGCCCCTTTCCCGTATGCTGGGAGCCAGCGACCTGCTTCTTAATGACTGCGTCACCTACCTGCGCTGGCAGCTGGCCTTCGCGCCCTCCCTCATGCTTCAGATTCAGTTTCAGATGTTTTTTGTCACAGAGGGAAAGCCGGGCATCGGACTGTTCCTCACCCTTCTGGCAGGCATTGCCAACGCAGCCCTGGACTATGTGCTGATTGTACCCATGGGAATGGGGATTGCAGGGGCAGCCATTGCCACGGTCACCGGATACACCATACCGGCCCTGATCGGCCTCATCTACTTTGCCGCCGCCAGAAAGAGCCTGTGGTTCGTGCGGCCCCGCTTCGTAAAGAAGGAGCTGGGAGAAACCTGTCTCAACGGTTCCTCCGAGATGGTGACGAATCTTTCCTCCGGCGTCATCACCTTCCTGTTCAATCTGCTGATGATGCATTTTGCAGGCGAGGACGGGGTGGCTGCCATCACCATCATCCAATATTCCCAGTTTCTGCTAAATGCATTGTTTATGGGATTTTCCCAGGGTGTGTCTCCGGTCATCAGCTTTAACTACGGAAGCCGCAACCATGAGCAGCTCAGGCAGGTATTTAAAACCTCCCTCATTTTCACGGCCGCCGCATCCCTGGCTGTTTTCCTTATGGCCCAGCTGGGCGGCAGCCTGGTGGTGGAGATTTTTGCCCGCAGGGGAACGCCGGTCTATGAACTGGCAAGGCACGGATTCATGATATTTGCATGCAGCTTCCTCTTTTCCGGGTTCACCATCTTTGCCTCCGCCCTGTTCACGGCCCTGTCCGACGGACGGATATCCGCCATCATCTCCTTCGTGCGCACCTTTGGCCTGATTATCACCAGCCTGCTGGTGCTGCCCTTCCTCATCGGGATAGACGGCGTGTGGCTGGCCATTCCCATCGCAGAATTCGGCGGTATCCTGCTGTGTCTCTATTTTCTCCGCAAATACAGGAGCAAATATCACTATGCCTGATTGTTTAACTGCCCCGTAAAACGGGGGATGGCCCGGCGCTTTGATACAAAGCAGTCCGGGCCAGCGTCATTTCTGACATATCCAGCATAAACCATGGAGCCGCTCCAAGGTCAAGGCAATTTCATCCATGGAACTAATTGTAAGGTTTCTTACAAATTTTTACGACACCCCTTTGATAAACTTGGTGGGAGATTTGGAGGTATATTTTTTGAACACGGAACAGAAATGCTTGTAATCCGTAAACCCGGTGGCCTCTGATATCTCGCTGATTCTGTACTGTCTGGTGCTCAGCATCACGATGGCCTGCTGCACCCTGTATTTATTGAGAAAATCCAGGAAGGTCTGACCCGTGACCTCCTTGAATTTCCTGCTGAGATAGCTGGCGCTGACCCCCAGGTCATCTGAGATGGACTCTATGCTCAGCTTCCTGGCAAAATCCTCCCGTATGGCCTTTATGGCCCTGGATACATACTGGTTCTCCGACAAATCCAGCTGCATGTAGTACTCCAGGTTCAGGTGGGGGGGGGGGGGGGGGGGGGGGGGGGGGGGGGGGGGGGGGGGGGGGGGGG
>JAJQEA010000223.1 GCA_021201905.1 Clostridia bacterium | reverse complement strand
AACACCATGACCAGGGGAATCAACAGCTTTAAGGGACTGGCCATGATACTGGAGGAGATTGACGAAAAATATAAACCGGTGCCGGATGTGGACGCCTTTGTCCGATGGACCGGGGAGGCGCCGGAGCTGTCAAACCAGGCAGTAAAAGCCCAGTGGGAGCTGACCGGAAAGGAGATATTCCGCCAGGCCCTTATATGGTCCGAGGAAGTAAACCGGAAAATAGGGGCCATGCCTGAGGAAGCAAAATGTGCTTTTGCCGGTGTGCGTGAAGCCCTTAAGGCCTCCCACGACACAGCGGACGTGGCAGTGGTGTCCTCCGCCAACCAAAAGGCGGTGGAGGAGGAATGGCAGAGGCAGGGCCTGATGGAATATGTGGACGTGGTCCTGTCCCAGGACGCCGGGTCCAAGTCCGCCTGCATAAGCGCTCTGCTGAAAAAGGGATATTCCCCGGACCATGTGCTCATGGTGGGGGATGCGCCGGGAGACTGTGAGGCCGCGTCGGACAACGGGGTGTACTATTATCCCATCCTGGTAAAGCATGAGGAGATGTCGTGGCGCTGCTTCCCGGACGAAGCGCTGGAAAGACTGGTACGGGGAACCTATGGAGGAGCCTGGCAGGAACAGATGGTGAGAGCGTTCCGCGATAATCTGTCCTGAACCCCGCCATGCAGTGAATAATGAATCTGAGGCCGCAGCCATGTTTTGTCTGCGGCCTTTTCGCGCGGTCCGCGGGGATATTTTTTACGTTATCCCCAGGAAAATGGAAAAGCCGGCCCGGGGAAATACAGGAGGAAAATACAGGAGGAAAATGCAGACAGCAGATTTAAGTGGAAAAAGCCCTCTGATTTATGTATAATGAAAACAGCGATGAAAGCGGCATAAAGGAGGATTACACAATGGAGAATTTTGAGTTTTTCACACCAACCAGGATGATATTTGGAAAAAATACCCATCAGCAGGTAGGAATGCTTGTAAAGGAATACGGATTTAAGAAGGTGCTGGTGCATTTCGGCGGGGCCAGCGCAAAGAAATCCGGACTTTTAGACGCGGTTACAGGAGCCCTTGAGGCGGAGGGAATACAGTATGTGACGCTGGGAGGCGTACAGGCCAATCCCACGCTGGCAAAGGCAAAAGAGGGCATTGAACTGTGTCTGAAGGAGAACGTGGACCTGGTGCTTGCTGTTGGAGGCGGCAGCGTGATTGACTCAGCCAAGTGCATAGCGGACGGCGCGGGAAACCCGGATGCGGACGTGTGGACCTATTTCCGCCAGGAGGCTGTGCCGGTTAAGGCATTGCCGGTGGGCGTCATTCTCACACTTTCTGCCTCTGGCAGCGAGATGAGCGCGTCCTGTGTCATCACAAACGAGGAAAATGGATTTAAGCGCGGCTTTAACAGCGTGACCCACCGTCCCCTGTTTTCCATCTGCAACCCGGAGCTGACCTGCACCGTAAGCAAATACCAGACAGCCTGCGGCACGGTGGATATCATGATGCACACCCTGGAACGGTATTTCAGCAAAACCAGGGAAACGGAGCTGACGGACCGCATAGCCGAGGCATTGTTAAAGTCCACGGTGGAGGCGGGCAGGATTGCCGATAAAGAGCCGGATAACTATGAAGCCAGGGCCACTCTTATGTGGGGAGGCAGCCTTTCCCATAACGGACTGACAGGAGCCGGGAGGGATTTCTTCATGCAGGTGCACCAGCTGGAGCATGAGCTTTCCGGCATGTACCCGTCCATTGCCCACGGAGCAGGTCTGGCAGCCCTGTGGCCGTCCTGGGCCAGGTTTGTGTGCCCCGGCGATGTGAACCGCTTTGCCCGGTATGCGGTCCAGGTGTGGAACATAGACATGGATTTTGACTGCCCTATGAACACAGCCCTGGCAGGAATCCAGGCCACGGAGGATTTCTTTAAGAGCCTGGGAATGCCTTCCTCCTTAAAAGAACTGGGTGTGGAGGAGGAGCGCCTGGAAGAGATGGCCGAGAAGTGCACCAACATGGGCAAGCGCACCCTGCCGGGAATCCGGGAACTGGGCAAGGAAGAGATGATGGAAATTTACAGGATGGCAATGGGAGAATAAAAATGGACGCAATCAACAGCCGCAGGAGTATACGCAGGTTCTCAGACAGGGAAATACCCCATGAGATTATCTGTAAAATTCTGGAAAGCGGGACAAAGGCCCCATCGTCCAAGAACAGGCAGCCGTGGAAATTCATGGTCATCCAGGGACAGGCAAAGGAAGACATGCTGAGGGCCTTTCGGGCCGGCATCCAGCGGGAAAAGACAGGCAGAGCCATGCTGCCGGAAAGCAGCAGGCACCTGGGAGGCGCGGAGTACACGGTCAAAATCATGGAACAGGCGCCGGTGGTCCTATTTGTCCTGAATACCCTGGGAAAGGGGCTGTTTGCCCCCATGAATGACGAGGATAGGATTTATGAGCTCTGTAATATCCAGTCTGTCAGCGCGGCCACCCAGAATATGCTTTTGGAAGCGACGGATTTGGGAATCGGCAGTCTGTGGATCTGCGATATATTCTTTGCCTATGAGGAGCTGTGCAAATGGATGGACTGCGGGGATGAGCTGGTGGCAGCCGTGGCCTTCGGCTATCCGGAGGAGTCGCCGTCACCCAGGCCCCGAAAAGAGTTTGAGGATGTGGTGGTCTGGAAACGATGAGGTGAAAGGATGGGGATATAAGTTCTGGCTGTGATGCAGGGTGATGCAGAAAATATCCGCAGACTATTGCCAACCATCCTCATATGTGCTATGATTCAGCTATAATTAAATAGAGTTCTTCGGGGCAGGGTGTGATTCCCTACCGGCGGTAATAGTCCGCGACCCGCTACGGCGGCTGATCTGGTGTGATTCCAGAACCGACAGTATAGTCTGGATGAGAGAAGAAGGTGTGTAAGTGGTAGACGAACAGGCCCCGGATTATTTGCGTATCCGGGGCTTTTATAGTGCACGCATTCCGAAGGACACATATACGCACGTAAGTGACCGGAAAACGGACACCAAGTGCTCATAACGGGCCCCTTCACTAGGTTCGTGAGAGACCTCACCAAGTGAAGGGTCATGTATCGCACGTAAGTGACCAAAATACGATCACTAAGTGCTCATAACAAGGAGGACAGGAAAATGAAACAGAATCATTTACTCAGTGTTAGGAATGTAACCGTCATGGCCATGTTCGGCGCCCTGGCGGCAGTGCTTATGATTTTTGAGGTGCCCCTTCCCTTTATCGCGCCGTCATTTTACGGCATGGATATCAGCGAGGTTCCGGTGCTTGTGGGCACCTTTGCCCTGGGGCCTGTGGCAGGCGCTGTCATGGAGCTGGTGAAAATCCTGGTGAAGCTGATACTGAAGCCCACCAGCACAGGATTTGTGGGAGAGTTTGCCAATTTCTGCGTTGGATGCTCCCTGGTGCTGCCCGCAGGCTTTATATACAGGCTTAACAAAACAAAAAAGGGGGCTGTCATAGGAATGGCGGCGGGAACCGCGATCATGACAATCGTGGCTGTGATACTCAATGCGGTTGTTATGCTTCCGTTCTATTCCCATTTCATGCCCCTTGACACCATCATTGCGGCAGGCGCGGCCATTAATCCGGCCATCAGCAATGTGTGGACGTTTGTAATCCTGGCCGTAGGCCCCTTCAACATACTGAAGGGTGCCATTGTGAGCCTGCTCACCGCCCTGGTCTATAAGAGGGTCAGCGTTATTATCCATTCGGATTCAGGACGGCGTGCCGTTAAAACTTCTTAAGGATTGGCAGCCGGCGCCGGATGGGGATGAGGTGAGGAGACAGCCTGTTTTACCGGAATCATTTCTATATATCCCCTGGTGCCAATGGGCTCCAGCTGAATCCTGGGATTTTCAGGGTCAGGGGCCAGACCAATGACCGACAGGTCGTAACGGTCCATGGCTGTCTGAACCAGCTGTATGGCCTGGCAGAAGTCCTCTTCCTCAAAGGGTTCTCCCTGAAACATGAGGTAACTTGCAGCAGGCAGCCGGATTATATCAAATCCCTGGGGTACCGGGCCGCTGTAGCTGCAGGGTACTTCCACCCCCTGCACGTACCGGGATGTGCCCTCAGGGCGGTATTGCTCTGGGAGCCAGAGGCATACCGGTTCGCCGCTTATGGATTTGATGCTGGTGAGAAGTCCCCACACATCGCAGCCGGCTTCATTGCAGTAGGTCCAGTAATCGTCTGCCTGGATGCCCCGCTTAAGAATGACCTTGCGGGCTGGTTTTTCAATGACCTGAATAAATACGTTTTTAACATCTTCCATATTCATGGGCTCCTTTTCTATGAATCTGTATTTTACGCCGTAGGGTGTCATCAGATACAGGGGAACGGGATGGGCGGCGTATTCCCGTGGATTACAGCCGAATTCACGGTGAAATGCCCTCTGATACCCGTCCACGCTGCCGAATCCCATATCAAAAGCAACATCGATGACTTTGCAGTCCTCATCCCGCAGCCGCAGGGTGGACCGGGACAGTTTGAAACGCCGGATGTAGTCGGCCGGCGAAAGGCCGGTCAGCTTCCTGAAAAGCCGGGCGGAATACCAGGGAGAGAAGTGGGAGGCCTCCGATAAATCGGCCAGAGTAATGGACTCCTGCCAGTGGCTCTCTATATAATCCTGCATTCTCTGGACTGCTTCTATCTGTTCTTTCATCTGCGTCACCTCCGGTATTTATGATTATACAGAATTGGAAAAGGGAATTCTCGACTATTCTTGCGGATATGAAGTAAAAAACCACCACGGCTTTATTTTCCCATGGTGGTTTCGCTTCTCATGACATGACTCTGTAATCCCGCGTATGGAGCTCTTTTACAGAGAGATGATTTCCCCGTCATCCGGCACCAGCAGGTTGCCGCGGTAATATTCCCTGCCCTCGGCTGTATAAAGGGCCTTGCGCTCCGCCAGGTGCTTGTCCTCCGTATGCCACAGTACAAGGTTGGGGATGGACAGCTCCTCCGCCAGCTCACAGGCCTCCTTTACCGTGCTGTGGTGTTTTTCGTAGGGCTCGAAAATCTCGCGGTCGCGGTACAGGCAGAAGGCCTCATGGAGCAGCCAGTCGCTGCCTTCCACATAGGGGCGGCACTCTACGTTGTAAGGCTCGTCGCCGGCGCAGGTGAACCGGCGTCCGTTTTTCAGGATGGTGGTAAATCCGAACTGCCTGGCCTTGGTGGACAGGATGTCAAAGAAGGTGACGTCATAGTCCAGGATATGGACTGTCTCGCCGTCCTCCACCGGCACCAGGAAAATGCGGCTTCCAATCATCTTATAGAACTTGCCCTGAATGGTCAGGCGGCAGATGGTGGAGATGGTATCCACCAGCCCCTGGTGGCAGTAAATCTGCAGCTCGCCTTTGTACTTTCCCTTTTTCATGGCGGCAGCCACCATGCGCACCATCCACACAATGCCCATGATGTGGTCCGTGTGCTCATGGGTGACGAATATGTTGTGGATATGGCACAGGTCCACATCCATATCCTCCAGAATGCGCAGGATGCCGTTTCCTCCTCCTGCATCCACCATGAAATATTCATCCCCATCCTTTATGGCAAAACAGGTGTTATAACAGCGGGTGGCCTGGGCGTTTCCTGTTCCAAATACGTATAATTCCTCCATTGGCATCTCTTCTCCTTCGAAAAAATTTAGATAATCTTAAACCTTTGTTCAGTTGGAAAAACTTTTCATTTCATTAAGAATATGTTACTATAACTTTAAATAAAATGCAATTGGGATTGGGGGAATATGATGATGAGGGATTTGGCATATCTTAAGCTCCTGGCAAAAGAATACCCCACAGTTAAGGAAGCCACCAGCGAAATTGTCAATCTGACAGCAATTTGCAGCCTTCCGAAGGGAACAGAATACTTTTTCAGCGATTTGCACGGGGAATATGAGGCATTCATACACCTTCTGCGTTCTTCATCCGGTATTACCCGGGAGAAGATCAAGGAGACCTTCGGCCACCTGATTCCGGAGGAGGAGCAGGTACAGCTGGCCAACCTGATTTATTATCCGGAGCGGAATCTGGCCCGTATGATGAAACAGGGGCATTACACCGAGGACTGGCAGAAAATCACCATCTACCGCCTGGTACAGAGCTGCAAGGAGGTGTCCTCCAAGTACACCCGTTCCAAGGTCCGCAAGAAGATGCCCAAGGAATTTGCCTACATCATTGACGAACTGCTTCATGTGGACTACAACGACGACAACAAGAAATTGTACTATAATGAAATCATACACTCCATCATTGAAAATGCCACGGCGGACAAGTTTATCATTGCCCTTTGCCATCTGATCCAGAACCTGACCATTGACAACCTGCACATTATAGGCGACATCTATGACAGGGGCCCCAGGGCGGACATTATCATGAATGAACTCATGTGCTTCCACGATGTGGACATACAGTGGGGGAATCATGACATCTCATGGATGGGGGCAGCCACGGGGAATCTGGCCTGTATCTGCAATGTGCTGCGCATTGCCATCAGCTACAACAGCTTCGATGTGCTGGAGGACGGTTACGGCATCAATCTGAGGCCTCTGTCCATGTTTGCGGCAAAGGTGTACCAGGACGACCCCTGCACGCGGTTCATGCCCAAGATTCTGGACGAGAACATTTACGATGCCGTGGATCCTGGACTGGCTGCCAAGATGCACAAGGCCATTGCCGTGATTCAGTTTAAGGTGGAGGGCGCCATGATTAAGCGCCACCCGGAGTATGAGATGGACAACCGGGTCCTGCTGCCAGGCATTGACTTTGAGAAGGGGACCGTGGCCATTGACGGCAAGACATATCCCATGCTGGACATGAATTTCCCCACCGTGGACCCAAAGAATCCCCTGGAGCTCAGCCGCGGGGAGAAGGAGCTTTTGCGCACCCTGCAGGCGTCCTTTAAACATGGGGAACTGCTGCACAAGCATATAAGGTTCCTGTACTCCCATGGGGCCATTTATAAATGTTATAATTCCAACCTCCTTTACCATGGTTGTATTCCCATGAAAAAGGACGGTTCTTTCGATACCATCACCATGAACGGGGTATCCTATGGCGGGAAGGAGCTGATGGACTTCTTTAACCAGCAGGTCCAGAATGCCTATTTTATGCCGGAGGGGACGCCCGGAAAGGAGCAGGCCATGGATATGATGTGGTATCTGTGGTGCGGTGCAAAGTCCCCAGTGTTCGGCAAGGATAAGATGACTACCTTTGAACATTATTTTGTGGAGGACAAATCCACCCATAAGGAAGTGATGAACCCCTACTACCAGCTGAGCCTGAAGGAAGAGTTCTGCAACCGCCTGCTGGAGGAATTCGGGCTTCCCGTGGAGGGCTCCCACATCATCAACGGCCATGTGCCTGTCAAGCTTAAGGACGGCGAGAAGCCCATGAAGGCGGGCGGCAAGCTGTTCATCATTGACGGCGGTCTGTCCAAGGCATACCAGAGCACCACGGGAATTGCGGGGTATACCCTGATTTATAATTCCCATCACCTGGCCCTGGCGGAGCACAGGCCCTTTGACCCCAAGAAAGAGAGTACGCCAAGGGTATCCATGGTGGAAAAGGTAAAGAGCAGGGTGATGGTGGCGGATACGGATAAAGGAAAAGAATTAAAAGGACAGATAGCCGATTTGAAGGAGCTGGTAGCTGCTTACAGAGAGGGAATGATTAAGGAAAGGGTTGAGTAATGAGCAGGACAGAATTTTTGCAGGGACTTAAAAGTGAGCTGGAAGGACGGGTACCCTATTCCGTCATACAGGAGAATTTGCGGTATTACGACTCCTATATTATGGAAGAGGCTGCCAAGGGCCAGACAGAGGATGAGGTCATAGAGAGTCTGGGCGGCCCGAGAATCATTGCCAGGACCATAGTGGATGCCGCCCTGGACACAGAGGACAGGCCGGACGGGTTTGATTCCTTTGAATCAGAGGCCGCCTACCGGTCAGGGCCGTCAGGAAGCAGCCAGGAAGAACGGGAACCGTTCAGGGACAGAAAACCGGAGGTCCATTATGTGGACTTTGGCAAATGGTATGTCAGGCTCATTGCCGGGCTGGTGGTTTTCCTGGTCATATTCCTGGTGATGACCGTGTTCTTCGGCATTATGGGGCTGGCCGGCTGGATTCTGTCCTATATATGGCCGGTGCTGTTAGTCATGCTGGCCGTGTGGATGTTCAGGGGACCCAGAAGATAATCATAGTAGGAACCAGAGTGGGAGCTGTTAAAAAACAGCTCCTTTTTCTTGACAAATTTGTGAATAAATAATATACTGATTTCAACAAACGTAATATTTGCGTAATATTTACATTTTCAGGAAAATAGATGGAAGTTAGGAGAATCAGCGTGATCATATGGAGTTTAGGGAATGGAAGCATAAAGGTATCAGGGCTTATGTGCCTGTGCGCAGGTCTGTGGGTGATGAGCCCCATGGACAGCCAGGCAGCCGTAAAGCAGGCAGAGGTCTAGACCCGGTCCTCCTATGTGGTGAAGATAGAGGCGCCCTCCGTGGATGTACACAGAAGCGCCGGCGAAGGTTCGGCCAGGCAGGGCCAGGTCATGAGGGGCCAGACCTATGAAGTGCTGGGAAGAACGCAGCAGGGCTGGGTCAGGATCCGGACCGGCGGAAGGGAAGGATACATAAAGACCTCCGGCAATGCCACAGTGGTGGAAAAAGCCCATGAAACCGTGGATGAGGACGCCAAGATGCGCCGTCAGGTAGTGGAATATGCCCTCCAGTTTGTGGGCGGCCGTTACCAGTACGGCGGTGTGGACCCCAATAAGGGGGTGGACTGCTCCGGCTTTACCAGATATGTGCTGGGCAAGGCTGCTTCCATCAATCTCCCCCATTCCTCCACCGGACAGTCCTCATACGGGAAGGCCGTCACAGAGGACCAGATGCAGCCGGGCGACCTGCTGTTTTACGCCGGGGGCGGGGGCATCAACCATGTGGCCCTGTACATAGGCGATGGGGAAGTGGTGCATGCATCCACAGAAAAGACAGGAATCAAGACCTCCCCCTATGATTACAGAAAACCAGTTAAGATTGTAAGCCTGCTGTCCTGAGACAGCGGGCTTTTTTTCGATCCGGGCCGTCAGAGGAGCTATTTTAAGGACAGGATTTCATGTTTAATTCAAAATTACTACATAAAATGTTAAAAAT
>JAJQEA010000261.1 GCA_021201905.1 Clostridia bacterium | reverse complement strand
CCGCCTTACCGGCATTGTCTTCATATCTCTGCATCATCTTACCCCTTCCTATTCATCCCGTTCCAAAAGTTCCACCACGACCTTCAGGCTGTCCAGCGCATCCATGAACGCATACCTTCCGTTGGCGCCCCTGTATTCGCCTCTCTGTAAGAGCTTCATGCCCCAGTCCTCACAGGCGCTTATGGTCTTTTGCATTCCCTTCACATTAAATGATATATGGTGGATTCCCTCGCCAAACTGCTCCAGATGCTCCCGCCATATACTGGGCTCCTCATTGGGCTGTATCAGCTCCATCTGCAGGTCCCCGAAGTAAAAGAAGGTCATATAGCACTTTGCCTTGGGAGCAGGCTCTCCCCTGTATTCCGTATGTGTAATCTCAAACTCACCGCTGTTTACAGTCTCCGGTTCCTCCACCCCAAAAAAACGGGCAAATTCCTTTTTTTGTCTTTTCAATATCATTTACCAGAAAACCGATCTGCGCCAGCCGCATATCCTCAATGGGCCTGTCCATATTCTTATCCATCTTTCCATCCTTTCTTTTCATCCTTTATCCATGCACGGCATATCATCCACAGATTCTTTTATGCCTGCTTCATAGCCTCCATCTTTTCAATGGCCTCCATCAAGCCCTTGATGTAAGCAGTATCCGCATATCTTACCTTATGCCCCCATTCCCTGTCCCCTTCAATACCCGGGACATGGTCGCTGACAAGAAATCCGTCAAATCCGGAATGCATCAGCTTATACACCACCTCAAAGGGGTCAAAGTTCCCCTCCCCCAGGAAACACTCCCGGAATTTGGGCACGGTCCCCTGCACATCCCTCACGTGCGCATATACCAGTTTTTTCCTGGGCTCGAAATATTCAATGGCGTCAAAGATATTCCTGGCCCCGCCCTCCATCTGTGAAAAGGTCCCAATGCAGAACAGCAGACCCCAGTTGGGGCTGTCAATCATGGCCTCCGCCCGTTTATAGCTGTCCAAATCGATGAACATCCTTGCTATGCCAGACAGGCTTTTTACAGGAGGGTCATCCGGATGGAGCGCCATGGTAACATGGTATTCCTCTGCAACCGGTATAACACGTTTCATAAAGTACCGGAAATTCTCCCACAGCAGCTCCACATCCGGCACCGCCACGTCCCTTCTCTGCCCAAAATCATCCATGTCATCCACGCCCTGTTTCTGCATTTCCAAATCAAATGCCTGTACCGTGGCTCCATACCGTCCCACAGGGGCGTGGTTATCCGTCCTCCACACAAAGGAAGGGGAGAAATGATATCCCAGCACGGGAATACCCGCCCGCCCCAGGCTGCGGATGGACTCGCAGACATTTTCAATCTGCCTGTCCCTTCCTTCCAGCCCCAGCATGGCCTTATCGTAAAAGGAAATGGGCATGTTTTCCATGGCCTCCACAATAACGCCGTAACGGTCGCATGCTTCCCTAAAACGGGCCAGGTCCTCATATTTCCACAATCCGTCCGCCGGCAGGTCATGGGGCAGGTTGAACTGGACCCTGTCTATCCCCATCTGTCTGGCATTGGTAAGGATTTCCTTATCCACACTGCGTATCTGTCCATAAGCCAGTCTCATATTACATCAACTCCAAATCCGGTCCAGGGAAGTTTCCTGGTTCCATTCATCTGTGGATACCCACACATCTTTGCCCTTCATCGGCCCGTGTTCGCGGATAAGGTCCTCGTTCAGTCCCTCAATGCCAAGACCCGGTGCATCCGTGACCACTGTGAATCCATCTTTCACAATGGGCTTCACCGGCCCAATGATTAAATCCTGCCACCACTCCGAATCAAATGCGTCATGCTCCTGGGCAAAGAAATTCTCGCTGGCAGTCGCCATATGCGCTCCGGCCAGGGCGGATACAGGGCTTTCGCACATATGCAGGGCCATGGATGCCCCATACCTGGCCGCCAGGTCTCCCAGCTTCTTCGTCTCCAGGATCCCGCCTGATGTCAGCAGGTCGGGATGAACCACATCCAGGGACCCTGCCTGAAGAAGCGGTTCAAATGACTCCGCCAGGTACATGTCCTCCCCGGTGGCAATCGGAGCCGTGGTAGCGTGCTTCAGCTCCCTGTACTGGTCCGTCAAATACCAGGGCAGCATATCCTCCAGCCAGGCAAGATGGTACTTTTCAAGCCTTCTGGCAATCTTTATCATATTAGGAAGGGGGAAATGGCCAAAATGGTCAATGGCCAGCGGAACCTTGGTGCCAATCACACTCCTGACCCTTCCGATGTATTCATCCAGCTGTTCCAGGCCCTGTTCCGTCACGTGCATGTTGGTGAAGGGATGGGGAATCCTGTTAAAATCATACAGCTGCGCATTAGCCGCCGAGCTCTCAGCCCTTGTGCCTGTCCTTGTGACCTGACGCACCTTTTCCTCCACGGCCCTCAGTTCATTCACCCAGTCCAGGGGACCGCAGTAATTTCCTTCCTGGGCCATCAGAAGCTCCACGCTGAGTATTTTGACCACGGTAAACCCCTGGTCCATATACCCCTTCAGGATGCGGCCCACCTTCTCAGGTTCCATCAGAATGCCGGTGGCCCTTCCCTCCTCGATGTGGGTATCCGCGTAAAGTCTTACCTTATCCCGGAACCTTCCGCCCAGAAGCTGGTACACAGGCACGCCGTACGCCTTGCCTGCCAGGTCCCAGAGGGCCAGCTCTATGGCGCATACACCGGCCGCCTGCCTTGCCGGACCGCCGAACTGTTTGATTTTCCTGAATATCCGGTCCACCTCACAGGGGTTTTCCCCTACAATCCTGCTCTTCAGATACTTTAAGTAGGTGGCGCTGGCGCCATCCCGCATTTCCCCGTATCTGCTGATTCCCTGGTTCGTATCAATCCGCACCAGGTAACAGCCCCAGGGCGGAAGGTCAACCTTGGTAAACTTCACATCCGTAATCCTGAGCTGCGACGGATTGGAGCTGCGGCGCACATAATCCAAACATTCCTCATAATTCACATCTGCCTGTCTGTCTTTATATTCCATCATCATCCTCCTGACTTTATTCTGTCCTGCCAAACCGCGGACTGTTCTAGCCCTTTACCGCTCCATCCGCCATTCCCTTGACAAAGTACTTATTGCAGGAAAGAAAAATAAGGAGCACGGGGAATGCCACAACCGCCGAAGCCGCCATGGTGGAGCCCCAGTCAACAGAAAATTCCCCCGCAAACATGTGTATGGCGATTGGAAGCGTCCTGGTCCTGGTGGAGGTGCTCAGGTTCAGGGCAAACAGGAATTCCTCCCACGCATGGATATATGTATAGATGGCCACGGAAATCAGCCCCGGCTTTGCAATGGGAAGCACAACCCTGAAAAGGGCCCCAATTCCGGTGCAGCCGTCAATCTTGGCCGCCTCCTCCAATTCCTTTGGCACTGTCTCAAAAAAGGAGCTGAGCATGATCACGCCCATGGGTATGGTCAATGCCAAATCCGCCATAATGAGGGAAAAGTGGGTATCCAAAAGCCCTGTCTTTGCAACCAGGAAATACAGCGGGATGATGATAACCACGCTGGGGATCATCTGTCCAAACAAAAGAGCTATCTTCAAAACCCCGTGTCCCTTAAATTTATACCGGCTAAGTCCATAGCCTGCCAGGATGGATATGAAAAGTGTAACCGCCACCACACAGGCCGTGATGATCACGCTGTTTATAAAAGCCAGGTACATCTTGGAGTTGGTCAGCACGTTCACATAGTTGCTGATTGTCGGGGTATCCGGGATAATCTGGGGAGGGATGTCATATTGTTCCGTGGGAAGCTTGATGGAAGTGGACAGCATCCAGATTGCCGGAAACACGGCCACCAGAACCACCAGGAGCAAAACCGCATAAGTACAGACCTGCCAGACCGGACTGGTGCCGGTTACGGACTTTTTCATTTTCGCCATTTTACTTCCCCTCCTTTTCTCTTGTCAGATAGAGATACACAAGGCTTACCGACATGGATAATACGAACAGGACCGCGCTGGCGGCGCTGGCCATTCCAAAATCATAATCCATAAACGCCCGCTTATAAATATACATGGCCATGACCTCTGTCTTGTGGGCCAGTCCTCCTTCGGTCATCGCATATATGAACGTAAATGCGTTGAGTGTCCAGATAATCATCAGGAGGATAGTGGAATAACAGGTGGCGGCTATGGACGGCCAGGTAACATTCTTAAAAATATCAAGTATGTTGGCCCCGTCAATCACCGCGGCCTCCTTAAGGTCTTTTGATACGCTCTGCAGGGCAGCCTCTATCATCAGCAGGATGAAAGGGAACATCTTCCAGGTATTGACCGCAATCACGGACCACATGGCAACCTTCGGATTGGACAGCCATGTCTGGTTTTTCTCAATAATCCCAAGGGAACAGAAAATAAAGTTGATGATTCCATAGTCCGCATTGTACATCCATTTCCACACAACGGAACCAATGATGCTGGGAGTCACCCATGGTATCATCAGCAGGATACGGATGAACGTTTTCCCTTTTACAAAGGGCTGGTGAAGCACCAGCACCATAATAAAGCCCAGACCAAACTGAAAGAAAACGCTTCCAAAGGTCCAGAGCAGCGTATTGCCGATGGAACCTATAAAGACCTTGTCCCCAAACAGCTTCTTATACTGGGAAATGCCGCAGAAAATAGGGGTCTGCATGAACAGGGTATTATTAAAGAAACCCATTATCAGCGTATAAAACAAAGGATACAGCATGACTACAGCAACAACAAGCACTGCAGGAAGTACGTAGCCAGCTCCGGAACGTTTTATTTTTCTAAGCATACTTTCACCTTTCTCCTTTTAAGAAGCAGGCCCTGCCTGCCGGTACCGCCCTGGGCATAAACACTGGACGGCACCGGCAAAGCCTGCCCTGCCCGAATTACTCCAATAAACCGTTTACTGCCTGGTCAAGCAGGCTGCTTGCTTCTTCTGCGGACATATCCTCGGACAGCATCAGCTGGAGATTATCCATGATGGCCTGCCGGATTCCCACAATGTTCTTCACTGCCGGAAGCGCGCTTGCATACTGAAGGGCTTCTGCATTGGGTTTGATGATATCCTCGGGATAATCCGCATAACGCGCCGCCACTTCCGCTGTTCCTGTAAATGTATTGGTATAGATAGCAGCAATGTCAGGTCTGGTAAGGAACTTCACAAATTCCCAGGCAGCTTCCTTTTCCTTGCTGCATTCCGCAACCGCCACGGACCAGCCGCCCAGGATTGTGTTTCTCTCGGCGCCGTTGGCAGCGGGAACCATGGCACAGGCAAAATTCAAATCAGGATTTGTCTTGACAATCTCCTCCAAATCATAAATGCCGCTTAAGTACATTGCAATCTTGCCGCTTGCGAACAGGGTGCGGTTGGCAATGTTGTCATTTTCCAAAAGGGATGCCGGGGCATAGGCAGCCAGGTCCTTATAAAGCTGGGCCGTTTCAACAGCCACACTGTTTCCCAGTTCCGACGCAGAGTTGTCTGCATTCAGGATATCGCTTCCCGAGGAGCGGAGCATGGTTATGTACTGGAATGAGAAGTTGGAATAGTTGGTTCCGCAGAGTCCGTACCCATACACATCTCCGTTGGTACATGCCGCGGCCACCTCCTTCACTTCCTCCCATGTGGACGGAGGCGTATCGTATCCTGCCGCTGACAAGATATCCTTATTGTAATACATGACATAGGTCTCGCTGCGGAATGGCAGGCCGTAAAGCTTTCCATCCACGGCGGAGGCATCGTTGGCCCCCTGTACGAACTGGCTTACATCAAAGGAATCCTTTGCCACATACTCATCCAGCGGTTCAAGCAGGTTTGCGCTGCCAAAGGTGGTGACCCAGTCAAGGGCGCATGCCATCACGTCCGGGGCAGTGCCGTTGGTCAATGCCAGCATGTATTTATCATTGGCCAGGTCTGCCTGGAACTCAGCCTCAATCTTAATGTCCGGGTGTTCCTGGTTCCAGATCGCCTCCACCTGGGGCCATACGGCTTCCTGCCAGTTTCCGTCCCAGAACTTGATGGTGGTCTGCTCCCCTGAAGCTCCCGCCTGCTTCCCGGAATCAGCCGCCTGTCCCTCAGTCCCGGAAGCCTCCCCGGCTGGTTTCTGCTCTCCCTTACCCGAAGAGCATCCTGTCATAAGCCCCATCGCCATCGCAGCCGCCACAGTTACGCTCAGTGTTCTCCTCACTGCCTTTTTTCATGTTTCTTCCTCCTCAATTTCGTTTCCGTACTTCTTTTTCTTAAAATGTTAACGTTATTAAATATTGTCATTTCAATGCCTTGAAACTGATTTTGAGTTATGCTATAATGAAAACATAACAAATATTTTCATAAGAGGGGACAAGAATGAAAACAATAAAAGATGTGGCTGCTTATTCCGGTGTTTCTCTGACCACCGTTTCACGGGTAGTCAATGGTTCTGATAAAGTCTCACCCAAAACAAAGGCAAAAGTAGACCAGGCCATCAAGGAACTGGGATACTTTCCTAACAATGCCGCGCGCTCGCTGGTGAAAAAGCAGACAGACTCCATCGCCATCCTGCTGCGCAACATACACGACCCGTTTTTCACCGACCTGATACGGGGGATTGAGGATGCCTCTGCCGCCCTTGGGCGCAACATCATTTTCTGCAGCCCCGGCAAAGACGAAAAGGTACGTGACCGCTATATCGAATACCTGACCAACGGTATCTCCGACGCCATCATCCTGTATGGCTCCCTCTTTACGGACAAGGCCATGGTAGAGCATCTCCAGGAAGTGGGATTCCCGTTCCTGCTGATAGAAAATAATTTCCAGATGATGCCGGTCAACCAGTTCCTCATTGACAATGTTGCCGGAGCCAGGGATGCAGTGAACTACCTCATCCGCCACAACCACAAAAGGATTGCCCATGTCATGGGCAATCCCAATAAAAAGGTCATCCTGGAACGTCTCAACGGTTATATAGAAACCATGCAGGACAACGGCCTGTTAATTCAGGACTACTATATACAAAATACCCTCAGCGACTCCACACTCTCCCTTCCGAAATTCAGGGAAATGATGAACCGCCCCGAGGGCGAACGGCCCACCGCCATCTTCTGCAGCAATGACAAGATTGCCATAATGGTAATCAACGAACTGATGGAGTCCGGCTTCAGAGTGCCTGAGGATGTATCGGTTGTGGGTTTTGACAACCTGAATACATATGGCTTCTCCTACCGCGGCCCCCGTATTACCAGTATCAGCCAGCCATTATACCAGATAGGATACGATAGCATCATCTCCATTGACGGCGTCCTCCAGGGCAGCGTCGAAACACCCATCAACAAATTTTACCCCACCACGTTGGAGGAGCATGAGACGGTGTATTCTTTGTAATAAAACTACTTTTATGAGTTTCCCTGTATTCGACCGGACGCATTTGGAGATGTATTCTCACTCCAGCAGCCGCCCCACGTCCAGCTTTCCCCACCCCTGCTGGTTATGCGGCAGGCCCAGGTCCAGGGCGCGTTCCCTGATACGCAGCTTTACATCCTTGTTGCTCATGTCCGGGTACTTCTCCAGCAGCAGGGCTATGGCGCCCGACACTAGGGGCGTGGACATGCTGGTACCTGATTTGGAAAAATATTTGCCGGGCTCATTGCAGCAGCTGATGATGCCTGAGCCCGGCGCTACCAAATCCGGCTTGCAGACGCAGGCCAGTGTGGGACCTCTTCCGGAATAATCCACCATGCGGCTTCCCATGACATCCACTTCCTTGTGGTCATCCGAGCAGCCCACTGTTATGACCTTGCGGCTGATGCCGGGCGTTGTGATGGTCATCCGGCCCGGTCCGTGATTTCCGGCTGCCACCACCACCACAAGGCCGTCATCCCAGGCCGCATTCACCCCCCGCACCAGAATTGAGTTCTCTGTCATGTCCCTGCGCGACAGGGACCCTACGGAGATATTCACAATGCGGATATTGTATCTGTCCCTGTTCTCCCGGATCCATTTAAGTCCGGTCAGTACGTCCGTGGCATAGCCGTTTCCCTTCTGGTCCAGCACCTTCACCGATATCAGACTGCATCCCGGCGCCACTCCTCTGTATTTTCCGTCGGAGGAGATACCGCTGCCTCCAATCATTGCGGCTATATGGGTGCCATGGCCATTGTCGTCATAGGGCGATGTGCGGTGGTTTACAAAATCAACAAAGGCTGTCACTCTATCCTTAAAATCCTCATGGAGGTAAATTCCGGTGTCAAGTACTGCCACACCCACTCCTCTACCCGTAATACCCACGGAATACACTTCTTCACAATTAATGTCTTCTCTCGCCTGATTCACATCACGATTTTCTCCTTTTTTATTAGGATATTCTATAATGAAGGAATCTGTGCCATGGCGCCGTATGCCGCGGCCGGGCATACAGAACTGTCAGGCCCATAAAACCGCCTGACAGAACCAGAAACTATTTTTCTTAGAAGGAAGGCGGAACCTGCTTCTGCCGGTCCACGTCAATTACACCGTAGGTGTTGATTCTCAGCTTGGGAATTACCGGAAGGCTCACAAACGCCAGTGTCATGAATGCATCTATATCACTGCTGATTCCCAACTCTCTGGTACGTGCCTTCAGGACCTGCAGCTGCTCCTCCGCCTCCTGCACGGATAAGCGGCTCATAACTCCGCCGATGGGAAGGGCAAGCTCGCCTAATACCTGGCCTTCTGCCGCCACAGCCAGGCCGCCTCCATTCTTTCTCACCGTGTTGGCGGCCAGTACCATATCCCTGTCATTGGTGCCCACCACAATCAGGTTATGGGAATCATGGGCAACGCTGGTGGCCACCGCCCCCTTCTTAAGGCCATATCCCCCTACAAAGCCCAGCCCCTTGTGACCGGTGTGTAAATGGCGTTCAAACACGGCCGCCTTCACGATATCCTGCTCCAGGCTGACGCCAGGCGCCAGTCCCGGGGTATCCTGCCAGGGCACCAGACGCTCCTCTGTGAGAAGCTCATGGGGCTTAAACTGTATCACACGCTCCATGGTTCCCTTTTGCTCCAGCGCCAGGTCCTCCAGGGTAATCTCATCCATGTGGAAGGAATCAAATACCCTTGGAAATGCAGCTTCCAGATCACCGGCCCTTTTTCCCGCAAAGCCCCTATCCTTCCCGGCCCCCAGGCATACTCCCTCTCTTGCGGTCAGGACGCCGTCCTTGTATACAGCCGCCACCCGAAACTCCTTCAAATCCTCAAGCACTGCCAAATCCGCCCTCAGACCAGGCA
>JAJQEA010000091.1 GCA_021201905.1 Clostridia bacterium | reverse complement strand
GAGAGAGAGAAGAGTATATCCGATACGTTTGCGGATACCCGGGATGCCAGTGGATATATAAACTATTTCGGCGTCAGAATTGACGACAACACCAGCAATGCCAGGGGCGTTCTCTGTGCGGTCCATTCGGCTGTGGTACTGAGGGAAATCATTGATGCTCCGGTCCTTAAGGGGGCCGGTTACTCTAATATTTTAGATATAAACGGTAATTATGTACTTAAGACGGTAAAGACATACGAGGGGGATATCCTTCCTGCCAATAAGGCGAAAATCGCAGAGGTCATAGCCGGTTCGGGCAAGGGAGATTTTATACTTACCGACAGACAGGGAATCAGGCAGATGCTGGTAATTCTTCCCATCATTGAGGGGCAGTGGTATCAGGTGAGTATGGTGCCTGTGGATGTGCTGCGTTCCAGTTACATTCAGACTGCATGGGGCATTATGCTCATTATTGTGGTGGCCTGCGGCCTGTTTATATGGCTGATGAGCAGGTAGCGGCGGATGGCTGTGAATAATCAGAAGATGCTGATGAAGCTGGCCTACAGCGATTCCTTAACAGGCCTGCGCAATTTTGCGGGCTTTAAGCGTGAAGCGAAGATCTTCCTCAACCGTCCCGAAATGACCCGTTATGAGCTTGCCTCCTATGTGCTCTGGTATGGTGATTTAAAGAATTTCAAGCTGATTAACGATGTGCTGGGTTATGAGGAAGGCGACAGGCTGCTCAGGCTGGTGGCGGAGTTTCTAAGGACAGTGGAAGGTCCTGAACGTATCAGCTGCCGCATAGCGGCTGATAATTTTGCCGGCATTGCCCGGTGTGTGGATACCCAGGTGCTGGACAGAGGGCTGGAGCAGCTTAAGGAATATATGAGAAATTCGGGCATGGATGAACAGCCCTTTATGGAGATTCCAGTGGGTGTCTACCGGTTCCAGCCCGGAGACGGGAAGCAGTCCCTGGATGTGCTGCTGAATTATGCCAACATGGCCCATAAGATTGCAAAGGAAAGGCCGGGGAGTTCCTATGTATTTTACGATGACAGTATCCGCAGGCGCATGTTAGAGGATACCACCATGGAGGCAGAGGCAGAGGCGGCTATGGAGAATGATGAGTTCAAGCTCTATATGCAGCCCAAGATAGATATTCAAAATGGTAACAGGATTACCGGGGCAGAGGTGCTGGCCCGCTGGCTCAGTCCGGGAAGGGGGCTGATACCGCCGGGGAATTTTATTCCATTATTTGAGAAAAGCGAGCTTATTGTGAAGCTGGACCGCTATATGTTTGAGCATGCGTGCCGTTGGTACAGGATTCACCTGGAACAGGGCGGGAGGCCTGTGAGTCTGGCGGTCAATGTTTCAAAGGCCGGCCTGTTCCAGAATGATTTTGTGGATTATTATACGGATATCAAGGATAAATATTCCATACCGGACGGCGTGCTGGAACTGGAGTTTACGGAGAGCATACTGGCTGCGGACACAGAGTTATTTGCGGATCTGGTGGTCAATCTTAACGCGCGCGGGTTTATCTGCTCCCTGGATGATTTTGGTTCAGGTTACAGTTCCCTTAACCTGTTAAAGAACCTGCCAATCGATGTACTGAAGCTGGATATCCTGTTTTTCCACAAGAGCCGGGATATCAGGCGGGAACGTATTGTTGTGTCCAATGTCATCAATATGGCCAGGGAGCTGAATATAAAGACCATTGCAGAGAGTGTGGAGGATATGGACACCGTGGAATTCCTCAGAAAGGCAGGCTGCAATGTAATCCAGGGATATGTTTTCGCAAAACCCATGCCTCAGGAGGAGCTTGAACATCTGCTGGCGGAAGTTCAGGATGGGCCTTTTGGGGGCGGGGATTAGGCAGGAGGTTATAGTGTCAGGAATCGCTGTGTTTGTGCCGGACCAGGAGATGTATGGGCAGGTAAAAGAAATCCTAAAAGAAAAAGAGTATCACGTAAAAATTCTTAAGGTGATTGAGACGGAATCAGCTGTTTATGAGGCCAGAAAAGCGATATCGGATGAGGGAATTAACATTATAGTGGCCAGGGGGAAGCAGCTGTCGGACATACGAAGGTATACCAATGTGGCTGTATCGGAGATACAGATGACGGCACAGGAGATGGGACTCTTGGTTAATAAGGCAAAGGCGGCAGTTGGTAAGGCGAATCCTAAGATTGCTGTCTTTTATTGGGAAAATATGCTATGCGATACCACCTATTTTGATATCCTGTATGGTATCCGGCTGACACGGTACCAGTTCAGGGACGAAGAGGATTGGCGCAATATATTTATCAGGGCTTGTGTGGACCGGCCGGATATTATTATAGGCGGCAAATCTGCCAGAGAGGCAGCTGACAGACAGGGAATTCCATCACTGGCATATCTGTCTACCGGGGAGTCTATTCGCATTGCCATGGATAATGCAGAATCCCTGTATGCCATGGCGGAGGCAGAACAACGTAATTATGCCCAGTTTTCTACTATTTTGGACAGCTCCTTTAATGGAATTATGAAGGTTACCAACAGTGGAAAGGTGCTGGTGATGAACCGGGTTATGGAGCAGATTACCGGAGTTGCAGAAAAGAATGCGGTGGGGATGCAGGTTGGGAAGCTTTTCCGGGAACTGGATAGTGAACTTTTGTCCAGGGTGATACATGGAGGAATGGAGAATTATACTACCTTCCTAAACAACGGTTCATCCAAGCCGGTCATGGTAATTGAGCCTATTATGGTGGAGGGAAAGCCGGAGGGCGCTATTTTATCCTGCAATCGCTTGAAACGTCTGGAGATTGACGAGGAAAACCGCCTGAATGAACAGTATTTAAGAGGTTATGTTGCTCACGGCACGTTTGATGACATAGAGCAGAAGCTGACAGGGCTGAAGGAAACCATTCAGCTGGCAAAGCTTTATGCCCAGTCTTCAAGTCCTGTCCTCATTGAAGGTTATGCTGGACTAGAGCAGGATGCCATTTGCCAGGGCATCCACAATTACAGTCTGAGAAAGGACGGTCCTTTCATTGCCATCAATTTAGCCGGTATGAGCGAGGGCCAACAGATGAAGACTCTGTTTGGAAGCGAGGACAGGGAGGAGGCAGGCAGTGAGAAAGGGGCTATTTGGCAGGCTGATAAGGGAACCCTAGTGATTCAGAGTATTGACAAGATGACGCTGCCGGTCCAGTATCATTTTTTCAAGATGTTGAGGAGTAAGAGGATTCTGCATAATTCTATCGAGAACGTGAAAATTGTAGATATACGGATTATAGCCTGTACTTCTAAGGATATAGATACGTGCCGACGCTTAAACCGCATGAGAAGTGATTTGTATTATTCCATAAATGCGCTCAAGATACGCATCCCTCCGCTGTGTGAACGGCCCTGGGATACAGCATATCTTTTGGATTCTTACATGAAAAAGTATATGGACCAGTACTACCGTTATCACGCCATGACAGCTGGAGCCAGGAAAACGCTTCTGGAGTACCGGTGGCCGGGAAACAGTATACAGCTGAAGTCTTTCTGCGAACGGTTGATACTGACAGTTGGTCACAGGACTATCACGGAGGAATATGTAGAGGAGTTGCTGGAGGAATTATATGAGCATACCCAGGAGCCGGATTTTTATATTCAGCATGGGCTAACGCCTCCTGATTCTGATGAGGAAGATGCAAAATCAGGAGAAGGAAGGCGCGTGGATAAAGACAGCGGGGGAAGGGATGCGTTCAGGGAAGTGATTTTGGAAACTCTTAAACTTTGTCATGGAAACAGGACTCTTACTGCAAAAAAGCTAGGTATCAGCACCACTACACTGTGGAGGAAAATGAAGAATTACGGCATCGAAATTTGAGTGTGTATACTTTCATTTTGAATTAATAGTGAAAGGTGATGAAAGATATTGAAATATAATGAAATGGAAAAGAGACGCATGTGTGATTTGTATAATCACCATGCGTTTTCTCGTTTATAATGTCAATTGTTATAAAAGTGAAAAAATATATAATGGAACAAGAAAGATAACAGTTAACAGGAGGCATTGAGGATGTTTTCATTTTTGTTTGAAGATAAAATTCGATTTACTAAGGCGGTGTATTATCATTTCCGTAAAATTCCCCTGCCAAGACCCTTCAAGGATGGCACAGGCGGAATGGGGACATGTGCTCCGGAGCAGGGGTACATGGAGCTATATGACCAGGAAGGAGCCTGTGCTCATCTGACGGCAGGGCCGGGATTTGTGGCGGATATACTTCCAATGATTTTAAATGGCGAGACTCACAGCTATAATGAGTGGAGGAACAGTCTGTATTGGAAAATCAGGAATGCAGGTTTTCAGAGTGAGAAAGCAGTTTCGGTAGGGCAGTTGGATTTAATGATGCTGGACATCCTGGCTTAGAGGGCAGGGAAACCCCTGCACCGTTTCCTGGGAGCTGAAAAGGATTG
Source organism: Clostridia bacterium (assembly GCA_021201905.1). Classification (GTDB taxonomy): domain Bacteria; phylum Bacillota; class Clostridia; order Lachnospirales; family Lachnospiraceae; genus Enterocloster. The sequence goes on along the minus strand of JAJQEA010000091.1, from coordinate 4,854 downwards.
GGCCCAGGCTTATAAAGGGGGTGGCTCTCTGCTGCTGGATGATGACGAGCTGGTGGAGGATATGATCCGGTACGTAGAGGAAGGCTATACCACAGTAAAGTTCAAGGTTGGAAGCGGAGAGGGGAAGGATATGGAACGTGACCTGCGCAGGATCGAGAAGGTGTGCAGGGCTGTGGGAAAGGATGTTGGGGTTGCGGTTGACTGTAATCAAAGATGGGATGTTGAGGAGGCCTGCCATTTTGCCAAACTGTGCGAGCCCTTTGATCTGGCCTGGCTGGAGGAGCCCATTCATTCCCATGATATGAATGGAATACGCCGGTTAAAGGAGATGGGAGTGACCATTCCCATTGCATTTGGGGAATCCATGAGGATTTATTATGAATATGAAATTTACATAGAAAAGGGTGTGGACCATGTACAGCCATCTCTTGGCAGGATGACAAGAATGGATGATATCTTACGGATACGGGACTTGGCGCGGGAAAAAGGAATAAAATTCACGTCAGGAGGAAGGATTTACCTGAATGCTATTTTTGGCTGCCTTTACAGTGAGGATGAGTGGATTGAGTATCATGAACCGATCAGCAAGCCGGTAGGCGCCTATACACTGTTCCAGCCAGAAGAGAGAAAGGGAAGATTTTACTGTCAGACAGATATTTCGGGCAATCCTCAGCGTATGGATACTGAAAAGTTGGAGCGTGATGGTCTTATGGAAAGCAGGCAGATTTACTACCCTAAAGAGTGGTAAGAACAAGGAGGAAATGGGATGAATTTTAAGACATTCAGAAAAAAGAATGTGGGATTTCTGCTGATTCTTCCATGGTGGATTGGGTTTGGGATATTTAAGCTGTATCCGTTTATGTCCTCCATGGTATACAGTTTCCATGATTACAATCTGTTCAGGACAGCATCCTTTATAGGTCTGGCCAACTATGAAAAGATTCTTGGGGATCCCTTAATCATGAAGGCATTTGTACAGACTTTTAAATATGCATTTCTGACTGTACCGTTGGAGTTAATATTTGCCCTTTTTATAGCATATATCCTTAATTTCAAGATTAAGGGAGTAAACTTTTTCAGGACAGCCTACTATATACCATCTATTTTGGGAGGCTCTGTATCCATTGCGGTACTGTGGCGGTTTCTGTTTAAGACAGAAGGTCTGGTGAATATGATTGGGTCAAAGCTTGGAATGGAGCCTTTTAACTGGCTGGGAGATCCATCAGGCGCTTTTTGGGTCATTGTCTTGCTTAGAATATGGCAGTTTGGCTCACCTATGGTGATTTTCCTGGCGGCCTTGAAAGGCGTGTCAGAGGATTTGTATGAAGCTGCATCTATTGATGGAGCCGGAACATGGAGGCAGTTTTTCAGCATTACGGTTCCTCTTATCACTCCGGTCATATTTTATAATTTTGTAACACAGCTCTGTAATAAATTCTAGGAATTCAACGGCCCCTTTATCGTGACCCAGGGTGGTCCCCTGCGGTCTACCACCTTGGTTTCGCTGCTGGTATATAACAATGCCTTCAAGAGCTACGAAATGGGAATGGCCAGTGCCATTGCATGGCTGTTGTTCCTCATTATTATGACGCTGACAGCAGTATCTTTTCTGAGCCAAAGATACTGGGTGTACTATTCGGATGAGGATGGGAGGTAAATGGAATGTCTCGTGAAACACGGTATAAAGTAAATACAATATGCAGATATACCATCCTGTTGTCTGTGGGAACAATCATGGTATATCCCCTCATCTGGATGATTGGGGCATCCTTCATGACCAATGAGCAGATATTTTCCAGTGTAAGCTTTATTCCCAAGGCACCTACCCTGGAAGGATATAAGAGAGGTTATGCGGGCTACCAGGGAATGACACTTTTACACTTCATGGCAAACACTTATAAATTTGTAATTCCCAAGGTGTTTTTTACAGTGGCCTCGGCCACATTGACAGCATATGGATTCGCAAGATTCAATTTTATCGGACGGCGTTTCTCATTTGTGATTCTTCTGTCTACATTGTTCCTTCCACAGGTTGTCCTCAATGTGCCGCAGTATATCCTGTTTGATCAGCTCGGATGGCTGGATTCCTACCTGCCTATTGTAGTACCATCTGTTTTGGCCGGTGATACTTACTTTGTGTATATGCTGATTCAGTTCCTGCGTGGGATTCCCAAGGAACTGGAGGAGGCAGCAGAGATAGACGGCTGTAATATCATGCAGAGATTGTGGTATGTGATTGTGCCGATGCTGAAGCCGTCCATTATCTCCTGTGCATTGTTCCAGTTCATGTGGGCTTCCAATGATTTTATGGGGCCGCTGATTTACGTCAATACAGTGGCCAAATATCCTGTATCTATCTTTTTGCGCATGTCCATGGACGCAGATGTGGGTTTTGAATGGAACCGAGTTCTGTCCATGTCCCTGATAGCGATTATTCCTTCGTTGGTGGTATTTTTCCTGGCTCAGGATTCCTTTGTGGATGGAATTGCCGCAGGGGGTGTAAAGGGATGAGAGGAAGCAGAAAAGTGATAGACAGCCATGCCCATGTGGTCCAGTATATTGCGGGGACAGGAGCCGGCGGTGAGCTTCGGAGTATAGGAAACGGCATGGCTCTTTATGCGAACGGACAGATTGTCAGGATGATACCGGAACAATTTGGAGGGGAATGTGTGACGCCTGAGCATTTGCTTCAGGTTATGGATGAAAACAGAGTGGAAAGGGCAGTGCTTCTTCAGGGGAATTTTTACGGATTTCAAAATTACTACACCCATCAGGCAGTCAGACAGTATCCGGACCGCTTTGCAGGAGCAGCCAGTTATGATCCCTTTTCCAGGGACAAGGAGGGAATCCGCAGGTATCTGTTTGAGGAACTGGGATTTACAATAGAGAAATTTGAGGTCAGCACAGGTTCAGGTCTTATGGCCATCCATTCTGTATTCCGCCTGGATGGGGAGATTATGGACGATGCGTGTTCCTATGCCTGTGAACAAGGTCACGTTTTTGTCATAGACATCGGTAAATGTGGCAGCGATAGCTGGCAGATTCCGGAGCTTAGGAATCTGGTCAGAAGATATCCGGATATGAAATTCGTAGCCTGCCATCTGTTGGCTCCTTCGGACAAAGACGAGGAGAAGCTGAGCAGGGCTCTTGCTATGCTGCAGCTGCCAAACCTTTGGTTTGATCTGTCCAGTGTGGTGCATAATATAAGGCCGGATAAATACCCATACCCCAAGGCATTGAAGTATATTGAGATGGCAAAGCAGATTGTGGGGGCGGATAAGCTGATGTTTGGAACCGATATGCCTTCGGCCCTGAAGGAAGATACCTATGACCGGTATATCAGCTATATAGATGAATCTGACATTTTCACAGAACAGGAAAAAAATATGATATTTTACGAAAATGCTTACAATGTTTATTTTAACCATAAATAATGGAGAAGGGAAGGAATTAAGATGAGAAAAAACAAAAAGAAATTAGGTGCCCTGCTTCTGGCCGGATTAATGGCAGTTTCTACGGCGGGCTGCATGCCTACAGCTAAGACAGAGGACACAGCAGCCCAGGCGGGAGCACAGGATGGATCGGATCATGAAGGAAGCAAGGAAGCACCAGACAGCGAGATAGCCGGCAGGAAACAGGGAGATGAAGGGACCGGTGTCTCAGAGATAGACACCACCACGCCTATTACACTGAGGATGAATTGGTGGGGCGGCGATTCCAGGCATAAGGCTACCCTGGAGGCAATTGAAAAATTCCAGGAGAAGTATCCCAATATAACAGTTACACCGGAGTATGAGGCATTTAACGGCCATGAAGAGAAGATTGCCCTTGGCATCAAGTCTGGAAATGCAGCAGATGTGATGCAGCTGGACTGGAGCTGGATTCCCACTTATTCGCCAAATGGAGATAATTTTTATGATTTGAACCAGGTATCGGAGATATTGAATCTGGACAATTACACAGAAGAAGATAAAGCGGTGTTTACCATCAATGGTAAACTCAATGCCATTCCTATCAGTAAGACCGGAAGAGTTTTCTGCTGGAACAAGACAACCTTTGATAAGATTGGAGTGGAAATCCCAACTACTCTTGATGAACTTATGGAAGCAGGACAAGCCTTTAAAGAATACGATCCATCCTATTATCCTTTGGTGACAAAGGAACTGGACCGGGCGTTTCTGATGGTTTACTACCTTCAGTGTAAATACGGAAAAGACTGGGTTAAGGATGGCGTACCTCAGTATACACAGGAAGAAGTTGCAGAAGGGTTTGATTTTCTGAAAAGCCTGGAGGACAGCCATGTAATTCCTACCCTTCAAAAAAGTGGCCGGAGATGGAGCAGACTTGATTGATACAAATGCAAACTGGATTGACGGACATTATGCCGGAATCTTTTTGTATGATACCTCAGTAGTCAAACATGCAGAGGCTGTGAAGGACGGTGAGTTTATCATCGGAGATTATATCCAGATGGGGGAATATCATGGCGGTTTTATTAAGGTAAACCAGGCATTCGGTATCAGCGCCACAACAGAGCATCCGGCTGAAGCTGCGGCCCTCATTCAGTTTATGGTGGCGGAAAAAGATGGAGTGGAGACTTTAGGGGATACCCGCGGCGTGCCGGCTAACAAAGACGGACTGGCCATTCTGGATTTAAGCGGAAGCAAGGTGGCAGAGGCCAATGCAAAGGCAGTGGCGTGGAGCAAATTCCAGATGGATTCTACCTTTGAGAGAAGTTCATTTACAGGTGCTGACGGCACATTCTTTAACGCCTTGCAGCTTTCAAGCTATGGCGAAAATGATTCCATGACATGCGCACAGATTGTGCTGGATGGATTACAGGAAGAACTGAAC
>JAJQEA010000057.1:24823-51780 GCA_021201905.1 Clostridia bacterium | reverse complement strand
CGCCTGAACCTCTGGACGTCTTGGTCTCTCCGGAATTCCTGGATGCCTTCGGGCTGCCGGTTCCCTTGGAATTCTTTGCGCCGGTGCCGTCCTTGGACTCCCTGGCAGCGGTTCCGGTCTGGGCCTCTCCCTTTTGTCCGGTCCTGCTCTTTGCCTGTCCCTGTCTGGAACCCGGGTTTTTCTGGGCTTCCCCATTTCCTCCCTGTTCCTTGGAAGGTGTCTTTTTCCGGGCCGGTCTCCTGTTCTGGGGCTTCTTGGCGGGCTGCTCCTGCGCGGCCTCTGTTCCTGCTGTCTCTGCTCCTGCCGTCACTGTTCCTGCGGTCTCCCGGGCGCCGGCCTCCTGGACATTGTTTTCCTGTACGGCCTGAACCGCTACCTGTGCAGCTGCCTCTGCCGTATTCTCTTTTTCTTCTAAATTCAAATTGATTCCTCCAATCTTTCTTTCTATCTATTTCTCAAGGTCCACATCTGCATCGCTTAACAGTTCTTCAAACACCTTCATCAGTGCGTCCAGTTCGCTGTCGTCTTCCACAAACTCATACACGGCCTCAGCGTCCTGCTGTCCTGACATATCCTTAAGGATATAGCACTCTCCGTCCTCGCCTTCCGGCGCGTCTGTCACAAGCAGATAACTCCTTGCATTTATCCTTGTCTCTTCCAGCACATAAAAATCCACGGATTCCCCTGAATCCGTCACCATGGTAATCATGTCTTCTCTCGTCTTTTCTTCCATTTCTTCTCTCCCGGCGCCTGTGTGTCCCGCCTGACGGGACCGGCTGTTTTGTCCGTGTCCCAATTACATCCTAAACTTGCTGCAGGCTGTCCAGATATCCCTGCAGAATCATGGCTGCCGCAATCTGGTCCACGCTTTTCTTTCTGTTTTCCCTGCGCACTCCGCTTTCAATCAGAACCCGTTCTGCCGCCACTGTGGTGAGACGCTCGTCCCAGAGAATGACCTCAAGACCGGTACGCCGTTCCAGGGCTGCTTTAAACTCCTGGGTCTTTTCCCCGCGCTCGCCCACTGTATTGTTCATATTCTTAGGATAACCAAGAACAATACGTTCAATCTCGTATTCACCAATTAATTGCTCAATCCGAGCAAGGGTCTGACGCATCTTATTCTCGCTGGCCCTGGTGATTGTTTCCACTGTCTGGGCAGTGATACCTAAAGGATCGCAGACTGCCACCCCAACTGTTTTTGAGCCAAAATCCAGACCCATTATCCTCATATTCAATTCCTCCGGTAAACGCAAAAAATCGGAATGCACCATAAAAGCAGCTGGCCTGTGGCCAACTGAATGCATCCCACTCATATCCATCCGTACATTACTGTGAAGGCCCTAAAACGGGCCTTCTGTTATTCACGCCGCATATCCTGCCTGCCCGTAGCGGGCCGGATGCCCCTGGAGCGCCCCTGCAGATTGCCCCGGAACCAGTCTGAAACAGTTCTTATTTCAGACGGGCATCAATATACACAGCCATCAATTCCTCCAGAATCTCATCCCGTTCAACCTTCATGATAAGACTTCTGGCGCCTTTATGGCTGGTAATATAAGTCGGGTCCCCAGATATGATATAACCCACGATCTGGTTCACGGGATTATACCCCTTTTCAGTCAAGGCAATATATACCTGCTCCAGTACGTCGCTTACTTCTATCTTTTTGTCCTGAACAGCTTGAAAATATTGAGTATCTTTTATATTGCCCATGTCATCACGTCCTTTAAGTATTCTTTTCTATTCTACATTATATTTTCCTATTCGGCAATAGATTATTTTCTTAATTTTTTCTAATTATTGTCATGTTTCTGTAAAATGTCGCACAATCTTTCCGTCTTTTCGGAAATATGTTCCTTTTTTCAAGAAAATTCTACCTTTAAAATTTCATCGTTCAAAAGGCCGGAGGCAGAAAGCTCCACGATGCGCCCCGCCAGCTGCTCCCTGTCTATTCCATCCTCCAGGGGCAGGGCCGCCCTGACATACTGAGGGGTGTGGCCTATCATATACCATTTCCCCCCAATCTCAGCCGATTCCTCAAACAGGACCCATATCCGGCTCCCCACAAAACGCTCCCTGTACCCGCGGGACATGGTCCTCTCCAGTTCCAGCAGTACGTCGCTGCGCCGTGCCTTTACCTGCTCCGAAACCTGGTTCTCCATGACAGCCGCCTTGGTGCCCTGGCGTTTGGAGTATTTAAAAACATGCATCTCATAAAAACGCACGGTCTCCAGAAACCTTCTGGTGATCTCAAACTCCTCCTCTGTCTCTCCCGGAAAACCGACAATCACATCCGTGGTAATAGCCGGATGGTCAAAGGTCTCCCTGAGAATGCCGCAGCGCCTGAGATAATCCTCTGTGGTATAATGGCGGTTCATCCGCTTTAAGGTGGCGTCGCAGCCGCTTTGGAGGGAGAGGTGGAAATGAGGACAGAATTCCGGCAGGCTGGCAAGCTTCCCGGCAAATTCCCTGGTGATGATTCTGGGCTCCAGGGAGCCCAGGCGGATGCGCTCCAAGCCCTCCACACGGTGAATCCCCTCTATCAGTTCCCAAAGGGGGCCGCTATCCCAGTCGCCGCCCTTTACCGGGCTTCCTTCCATATGCTCCGTTCCGTAGGAGCTCAAATGAATGCCTGTCAGCACCACTTCTTTGTATCCCCGGGCAACCAGTCCTTTCACCTCAGCCACCACATCCTCCGGCTTCCGGCTTCTGACCCTGCCTCTGGCATACGGGATAATACAGTAGCTGCAAAACTGATTACAGCCGTCCTGGACCTTGATAAATGCCCTGGTGTGTTCTCCCAGACGGCTTACATGAAGCTCCTCATACTCCCGGGCCCCGGCAATATCCAGCACATAGCCATCCTCATTCCCCTGCCTGTCCCTCATATATTCTTCCAGAATATCCGCCAGACGCGCCTTATTGTTATTGCCGACAATGATATCCACGCTGTTGTCCTCCTTCAGGGCATCGGACGCCACCTGGACATAACAGCCTGCCGCCACCACCACAGACTCCGGATTCAGCTTCTTTGCGCGGTGGAGCATCTGGCGGGATTTGCGGTCCGCGATATTGGTCACGGAGCATGTATTGATAATATAGACGTCAGCCTTCTGGTCAAAGGGCACGATCTCATAACCGCGCTCCGCCAGCTGCTGTTTCATGGCCTCTGTCTCATAAGCGTTTACTTTGCATCCCAGGTTATGCAGGGCTGCTTTTGGCATTGTAAAACCTCCTGTTCACGGTCTGTCGCGACCCTTTATGCAGGGCATCCGCCCTATGGAACTCTAACCAAATTACCATATTGTTACTGCGTTTTTCATGCAATCTCACTATTGACTTTTAGTCCCCCTGTCTGTAGTATTAAAGCAAAGTAGGATTCACTGCAAACATAATCCATACACACATACCACAAGGAGGGTTTTTCTCATGAAAACAGTTCGTATTTCGTTAAATTCCATTGACAAGGTTAAGTCATTTGTAAATGATTTATCTAAGTTTGATGTTGATTTTGATTTGGTTTCCGGCAGATATGTGATTGATGCCAAGTCTATTATGGGTATCTTCAGCCTGGATTTATCCAAGCCAATCGACCTGAACATTCATGCTGAGAGCGGCGTTGATGACATTCTGGCTATCTTAGCGCCATACATCATCGCATAATTATCAACGCGTAATCTGTTGATTCATTTTCCGCTACCCGGGCAGCGGTACGAAGCACATAGACCATCAGAAACCATCAGAGTCTGCCGGGGCAGACTCTTTTTTGTGTTTGTTTCCGGGTTGTACCGGCATATTTTACGCTTTTTACATTTTACGCTTTCTGCATTTATCCCTGACAGAGAATCTGCTCCGTGGTCTCCAGGGCTGTCTTCACCAGCTGGCCGATTTTTTCCTCCAGGCGGCGCTCCGAGCTGTGAATCACATTGATATTGGGCTTTGTCACCGGATGCTTGGCCACGAAAATGGTGCAGCAGTCCTCGTAGGGCTGGATGGATGTCTCATAGGTGCCGATTTTCTCAGACACATCCACAATTTCCTGCTTGTCAAAACCAATGACCGGCCGGAACACCGGCATGGTGCACACCTCATTGGTGGCCGCCAGGGACTGTAATGTCTGGGAGGCCACCTGCCCGATGCTCTCGCCTGTAATCAGGCCGATGGAGCCGGTGCGCTCCGCTATGGTCTGGGCAATCCGCATCATATAGCGGCGCATGATGATGGTCAGCTCCTCATGGGGGCATTTATCGTAAATGTAGAGCTGGATGTCCGTGAAATTCACCACGTGGAGATTGATGGGGCCCGCGTATCTGGCCACCAGGTTCGCCAGGTCCACCACCTTCTGCTTTGCCCTTTCGCTGGTATAGGGCGGGGCATGGAAATACACCGCGTCTATCTTCACGCCTCTCTTGGCAATCATGTAGCCTGCCACCGGGCTGTCGATGCCGCCGGACAGCAGCAGCATGGCTCTGCCGTTGGTTCCCACAGGCATGCCGCCTGGTCCGGGAATCATCAGGGAAAACAGGTTGACCCTCTGGCGCACCTCCACGTGGAGAACCACATCCGGGTGATGGACGTCCACGCGCATCTGGGGGAACGCTTCCAGAATCACCTCTCCCATGTCGCGGTTAATCTGCTCCGAGGTCACGGGATACTGCTTATCCCCCCTGCGGGCATTTACCTTGAAGGTGATGTTCTTATCCGGATAAACCCGGTCCATGTACTCCACCACATGTTTTTTCAGGTTTTCGTAATCCTTATCCTCAATCTGCACCATGGGGCAGATATCCGCAATGCCGAATACCCGCTTGAGGGCCTCCACCGCATCGTCGTAATCATAATCCGTCTCCGCCTTCACGTAGATGCGCCCTGATTCCTTGGTGACGTCAAACTGTCCCTCCACGCTCTTTAACGCATAGCGGATCTGCTTTATGAGGGCGTCCTCAAACATATACCGGTTTTTGCCCTTGGTGCCAATCTCTGCGTATTTAATTAAAAATGACTGGTACTGCATCTTTTACCTCTTTCTATCGCTTAATCGTCCGCCCCGTTATCCCGGGAGGGCGTTTCATTTACATGTATCAGCCTCTGTGGTACTTTCTCAGCACCGGCAGGAGCTCCTTCAGGACTTCCATACAGTAATCTATCTCTTCCTTTGTGTTGAACACCCCAAAACTGAACCTCAGCGTGGAATCTAACAGCTCCTGCCTGACCCCAATGGCCTTTAAGGTTCCGCTGATTGCCGGATGGTTGGAAGAGCAGGCGGATCCGGAGGAAACATAGATCCCCTTGTCCTCCAGGGCATGAAGAAGGACCTCGCTTCTCACCCCCTGAAAGCTTGCGCTGACAATCTGGGGCGCGCTCTCCAGACCCTTGCGGCTGTTGACGGTAACCCCCGGCAGCGACGCCATACAGTCTGTCATGTAATCCTTCAGGCCGGTGATGTACTCCACCTTCTGCTGATGGTCCGTGTAGATTTCCCTGGCCGCCTGGCCCATGCCCGCAATGCCCGGAACATTTTCCGTGCCTGAACGCATATCCTTCTGCTGGCCGCCACCGTAGAGAAGGGGACGAATCTTCACCCTCTCGTCGATATAGAGAAAACCCACTCCCTTGGGGCCGTGAATCTTATGGGCGCTGACAGACAACAGGTCGATTCCCTGCTTCTTCGGACGTATGGTAAGCTTGCCATACGCCTGGATGGCGTCCACATGGAAAAGGATGGAAGGATTCTTCCCGTGGACAAGGGACGCAATCTGTTCCACCGGCTCAATGGCGCCCACCTCGTTGTTTATATACATGATGGATACCAGTATGGTGTCCGGACGGATGGCTGCTTCCAGCTCCTCCAGGGATATATGGCCCTGGCTGTCCACGGACAGGTATGTGACCTCAAACCCCTGCTGCTCCAGATACGCCAGGGGGTTGTAAACCGAGGCATGTTCAATCCTGGTGCTGATGATGTGCTTTCCGGCTCTCTGGTTTGCCATGGCCGTGCCCATGAGAGCCATATTGTTGGATTCCGTGCCGCCGGAGGTGAACAGAATTTCCTTATCCCTGACCTTTAATGTCCTGGCAATGTCCGCAGCGGCCTGGCGCACATACTGCTCTGCCTCCATTCCCTTTCTGTGCTTGGCGGACGGATTGCCGTAATCCTCCGTCATGGTTTTCACCACAATATCCTTTACGCTGTCAAATACGCGCGTGGTGGCTGAATTGTCAAAATATGCTTCCATTATACAAACTCCTTTACAGCGCCCCTTCCAGCCGCATCATAAGTACCGACAGCACGGCCAGGCCCGCTGTCTCCGTCCTCAGTATCCTGCGCCCCAGGCTGATGGGCCGCACTCCCTTTGAAAGGGCCAGAGCTATCTCCCCTTCATCAAATCCGCCCTCCGGGCCAATGAACACAGCAATGTCCTGGCCCGGCCCAAGGGCGTCTAGTTCCGCCTTTGTGCCGGCCATCCCCTCCTCATGCTCATAGGGAATGAGACGCACGGAAAAGCCCCGGCACTCCACATAGTCAAAGGCTTCCTTTAACGTCATAACGCCGGATACCTGGGGAACCAGGCTGCGCTTGGACTGCTTGGCAGCGCTCTCTGCAATGGCCTGCCACCGCTTGCGCTTGGCCTCTTCCTTTTTCGGCTCCAGCCTGACCACCGTGTTTCTGGTGGACACCGGCACAATGCCGGCCGCCCCCAGCTCCACTGCCTTCTGGATGATGAATTCCATCTTATCAGATTTGGGCAGTCCCTGGAAGAGCCAGATTCTGGAAGGAAGCTCCCTCCCCTCCTCTGTCTCAAGAATCCGCACCGCGACTTCCTGTCCGGCGATTTCCTCCGCCTGGCATAAGTAATCCCTGCCGGTGCCGTCGCTGACCAGCATTTTCTCCCCCTGCTTGATGCGCAGGACATTCTTTATGTGGTTCACGTCAGGGCCGGTTATCCGTATCAGGCCGTCCTCCACCTGCTCAGGGTTCACAAAAAAATGATGCATGGCTTTCCCTCAGGTCCTTCCTCATTCATCCTATTTTCTTCTGGCGGTCACGCTCACCCATTCTCCCTGGTATGTGATTTCCACCACTTCCAGCTCCCGGCAGCGCGCAAACGCCTCCTTCACCGCTTCTTCCTTCATATCGATAATGCCGGAGGTGATGAAGATACCCCCCTGCTTCAGGTGGGCGGGTATCTCGTCCACCAGCAGAATGATGACATCCGCCAGTATGTTGGCCACCACCACATCATACTTGCCGTATCCAGCCCATTCCTTTACGGAACCATCGTCTATGATATTCCCCTGGAGTACATGGAAGCTGTCCCCGGGAATGCTGTTGGCCTCCAGGTTCTCCCTTACGGCGTTGATGGCATTTTCATCCAGGTTCGTGCCCCACACCTCTTTCGCCCCCAGCTTCAGGGCCGTGATTCCTAGGATGCCGCTGCCTGTTCCCACATCCAGCACCAGGGTGTCACGGTTCACGTACTTCTTAAGCTGGCGGATGCACAGCTGGGTGGTCTCATGCATACCGGTTCCAAAGGCAGTACCCGGATCAATCTGCACCAGAAGCTTGTCCTTGTGCTCCTCCGGTATGGTTTCCCAGGTAGGCTTAATGAGAATATCGTCCACTGTAAAGGGCTTAAAGTACTGTTTCCAGTTGTTAATCCAGTCCTTGTCCTCTGTCTCCGACGCGGTGATGGTTCTGGCGCCCAGCTCCGCAAATAGGGACAGCTCGTCCAGGCCCTCCTCCACCCGTTTGAGATAATCCGCCACATCCGCGTCATCATCCAGATAAAAGCTTATCCTGGCAACTCCCTCGTCCGGAGGAAGCTCAGGGAGGATGTCAATGAACATTCCCTTTGTCTCCTTCTCCGTCAGGGGCACATTATCCTCGATTTCGATTCCTTCTATACCAATGTCGTCAAACATGCTGCTAATCAGATCTACCGCCTCAGTGGTGGTAGTTAATGTAAATTTTTTCCATTTCATATGATTCACTCCTATTTCCTATGCGCCTTTTCCTATGCGCCGCTTACTATTTTAATGAACAATACCCCCCCCCCCAGCACCATCAGGACCACGGGACGGACCACCTTCTGTCCGTCGTGGGCCACCATGCCTGCCCCGATGTAGTGTCCCGCGATGGAACAGACGCCTGCCGTAAGCCCCAGCGGGTAGTAAACATTTCCAGTTGCAATAAAGGTCACAAGGGCCGCAATATTGGAGGAAAGGTTGATGACCTTTGTCTGGGCGGAAGCGCTGCGGGTGTCCAGCCCGGCTGCCCCTGTGAGAATCAGAATCAGGAATGTTCCTGTGCCGGGTCCGTAAAAGCCGTCATATCCCCCCACAAAAAAGGCTGCCGCCATGCAGATGGCAAACACCTTGTTTCCGGAAATATCATCCGTCCTGTCCCTGGCTCCCATATCCTTGTTCCTGAGCACGTAAAACGCCACCACGGGCAGCACCACAATCATCATGTGCTTGATGACGGATTCCGGCACCATGAGGGCCAGATGGGCTCCCAGGGCCGAGCCTATCAGGGCGGCCGCCGAGGAACAGACCGCCATGAACACTTTTCCCTTCAGGAAACCGTGCTTTGCCAGGCGGGCCGTGGAAACAGTGGTGCCCAGGGCTGAGCTGAGCTTATTGGTACCCAGGGCCACATGGGCGGGTACCCCTGCAATCAGATATGCAGGCAGGGCAATAAGCCCGCCGCCTCCTGCAATGGAATCCACCAGTCCGGCCAGAAATACCAACGGGCACACAATGAGATATTGTAACATGATTGTATCCTCTTTTCTGTAAAACAACCTTTATATTATCACATAATAGGTACACTGGCAATAAGCGGCAATTTTTTTTGCAATAAAAAATCCCCGCCCCGCATTAACATTATGAACGGATGAAAGAAAGATGCCGGGGCAGGGACGGGCAACCGCCAAGGCCCCAGGGGACAGGGATTCCGGAACATACAATCATAAACCAAAAGGGCGGCAGAAGGCCGCGCGAAATTCCAATATTGCATTACACTCCATCACACACACATACCGGATGGAACGGCTCCCAGGCATTGAACCAAGATACAAAAGAAACGGATTACCATACAGTTACCATATATATAAGGATACAAAAGAAAAAATTGCTTCTGGTCTTAAAGTTACCATATGGCAGCAACAGAAAACCCCGGCGCCTGCTTGCCACAGGCGCCGGGGTTTTCCGGCTTTCACAGGGGATTATGCCAGCTTACAGATCTCTTCCTGCAGCGCGTTTGCCATCTCCTGATATTCTTCCTCCGAGAGAAGCACTTTCTCCACATCATCATGGAACGCCTCCCCCCACTGAAGTCCGCCCTTGTATTTGGGAACCACGTGTACATGGACATGGGGCACGCCGTCCCCAAAGGTGGCATAATTAATTTTATCAGGATGATACAGGTTCCAGACAGCCTGGGCCGTCTTTGCCAGCTCTGCAAAATATCCCCTGTTTTCCTCTTGGGTCAGCTGGAAATACTCTGTCTTGTGATCCTTAAACATCACAATGCATCTTCCCTTATGCTTCTGGTCACGGTTCAGGTACACCGTGGAATAGTCCAGTTTGCACACCTCAATCATCAGGCTGTTTAATTTCTCTCCATTTTCACAGTAAAAGCAATCGTTCATTCTTAATTTATCCTCCATATTATTGTGTAAATCCCATACCCTTTTCATGACAAATATCCGCTACTTCACCAGTCCCAGCATGGTGGGAATCCACATGGACATGGCCGGCACATAGGTTACCAGCAGAAGCACCACCGCAATGGCAACAAAAAAGGGAAGCAGTGTCTTAATTACACCCTCAATGGATATTCCCACCACCTTGCATCCTGTAAACAGAATCACCCCAACCGGTGGTGTAATGGTGCCGATACACAGGTTAAATACAATCATGATGCCGAACTGCACCGGGTCCATGCCAAAGCTCTGGCAGATAGGCAGGAAAATGGGCGTAAAAATCAGCACGGCCGGCGTGGGGTCCATAAAGGTTCCCACCACCAGGAGAATCACGTTCATCAGCAGCAGAATCACATACTTATTGCTGCTGAGGGACAGCATGGCGTTTGCAATGGCAGTGGGAATCATGGTATAAGCCATGACCCATGACATGATGGATGACACGCCAATCATGAAAATAACAATACAGGTGGTCTTGCAGGAACTCAATATGATGGACGGCAGGTCTTTTATTTTCAGGGAACGGTAGCAAAGGCTTAAAATCAGGGCATACACCACCGCGATGGCAGAGCCTTCCGTGGCAGTAAACACGCCTTTCAGAATACCGCCGATTACAATGATAATCAGCAGCAGACTGGGCGGGGCATCCCACAGCACCTTGAGAGCTTCTTTGGGAGTCACGGAGAAGGTTGACACGTATCCCCTCTTTTTTGCCATGTATCCCGCAATAAACATCAGGGAAATGCCCCAGGCAATACCCGGTATGTAACCTGCCATGAACAGGGCTGCCACGGATACGCTGCCCGCCACAGTGGCGTACACAATCAGCGTGTTGCTGGGCGGAATCAGCTGCCCGGTGGGGGCTGACGCAATGTTGACTGCAGCCGCATAATCCTTGTCATATCCTTCTTCCAGCTCAATGGGAGCCATGGTGCCGCCGATGGCAGCGGCCGCGGCTGTTCCGCTGCCGCTGATGGCGCCGAACAGCATATTGGCCACAATATTGGTCTGGGCCAGGGAACCAGGCAGACGGCCGCTGATAAGCCTTGCACAGTTTACCAGCCGTATGGCAATGCCGCCGTTATTCATAATGTTGCCGGCCAGGATAAAGAAGGGGATGGCCAGCAGTGAAAATGAGTTCACACCTGTAAACATCTTCTGGGCGCAGGTCACGATACCCGGACCAAAGGGAAGTATGGTTATCATGGCCAATGCCGACGACATACCGATACTGATGCCAATGGGCACGCCCATAACCAGCATGACAACCACCGAAACAATCATTATAATTCCTGCTATAACAGCAACATCCATCACGCTTCCTCCTTACTGCACGCCGTGTTTTTAAATTCCTTCATAAGTGCCGTGACATTGTAAAAAAAGTAAAACACAATGCTGATTCCGCTGAGCGGGATGGCTCCGTAAATGATTCCCATGGAAACCTGGAGGGCGGAATCCATCTGGCCCATCTGGCGCACCGCGCCCATGTAGCCCCCGGCCGCCATCACTCCCAGTCCGAACAGGGCAATGATGATTTCCCCTGCAATGTCGCACACGATTCTTCCCCTGGGCGGAAGCTTGTCCTTTACAAAGGGAATGTTCATATGCTCCCTCAGGCCAAACACATAGGCGGCGCACAAAAGCACCATCCACACAAACATATACCTTGCCAGCACCTCGCTGACAGCGCTGGGCTTATTGAAAATATAGCGGGTAATCACCTGATAAGTGACCAGAATGGTCATCACCGACATAAGGGCGATACAGCTCACCTCCAGGCCCCGGTCAAACAGTTTCTTCATCTTCTCCATGTCATATCCTCCTGTTATATCCTCATCTATCTGGCCAGCGCCCGAATCCCATCGTACAGTTCCTTTCCAAAGACAGAACCGCTGGTTGCCTCCTCATGAAGCTTTTTGCAGTTTTCCTGGAATGGTTTGATATCCACATCCACGAAGGTGACGCCATGTTCCCTGGCAGATTCCTTGGCCGTCTCAATCTGTTCATTCCACAGATTAAACTCATCCTCCACAGAGGCTTCCAGGATCTGCGTCAGAAGCTCCCGATCCTCCGGTTTCATACGCTCCAGATATGCGCTTTCCGCAATCACCAGGTCGGGGATCATCGCATGCTGGGTTTTGGAAAATACAGGAGCAACCTCATAATGCTTCAGGTCCACGTATGTAATCTCATTGTTCTCGCCGCCGTCCAGAACACCCTGCTGAATAGCGGTGTACACCTCGCCCTGGCTCATGGGGGTTCCCACACCGCCCATATATTTCATCATTGCCACCATGGTAGGCGATTCCATGACACGTATTTTCATGCCGTCCAGGTCCTTCGGCGTCTCAATGGGTTTTCCGGTATACACATTCCTGGAACCTGCGGTGTAGGCCGCCATGACCTCGAAGCCTTCTTCCTTGGTGGACTCAAACAGCGGGTCCAGAATGCCGGAGGTAAATACTTCCTTCTGATGTTCCTGGGAATCAAATATATAAGGAAGTCCCAGGATTGAAAAATCCTTGTTATAATTCTCCACCATGGCGTTATTGACAATGGCCATCTGGATTGCCCCGTTCTGTATCAGCTCCAGGGTGGCTCTCTGGTCCCCCAGCACCTCGTTGGGGTAAATCAGAAACTCATACCTTCCCCCGGTGGCTTCCTTAAACCTCTCTCCCGCGTGTTCCAGCGCCTGGTAATGAGGATGGGTGGGCGCCTGATTGTAAGCGATTCTTATGATTCCCCCGTCCAGCTGCCCGCTGCTCTTGGAGCATCCGCTACAGGCCAGTCCCATGGCCAGCAAACCCATGGCCAGCAGATATCTCTTTCTCATGAAATATTCCTCCTGTCAATTATTTGGATACAACTTGTTGTATTTTTGTTTTTGAATTATCCCCTCTTGCCTCAAATAATAGCACATGTTGTATGTTTTACAAGGGTTTTTTCATATTTTTTATAGAAAATGTATTGTTTCCTTAATAATGCTATTTGCTTTTATGCTACCTGTTGTAATTTTATTTGCTTTTTTTCGCAATTTGCTATTGACTTTTCTCATTTCCAGGTTTATCATTAGGGCATAACTAAATACAACATATTGTATTATTATCCCATAGCATTTTTACAATCATCACCTACATGTATCTTTTAACCATGTAAACAACAAAACACACAGCAGGAGGATTCATATTATGTTTGAAATCGTAAACAACCGTCAGGTCATTTTTGGAGAAAACAAAATCAGTGAAATTCCCGGACTTTTAAAATGGTACGGGTGCAGGAAGGTATTTTTTGCCGCCTACAGCAGCAGCGCGGACAGTTACATAAGGATAGCCCGGGCATTGACAGAAGCGGGGATTGAGCATGTATGCTATGACAAGGTGGCAGGCGAGCCGGACCTGCACATGATTAACGGAGGCAGGGATATTTTCCTGGATGAGCACTGTGACTGCACCCTGGCCCTTGGGGGGCGGCAGCGTCATTGACACAGCCAAGGTCATCGGCATGCTGGCCGTAAACGGCGGCAATGTGGAGGATTACCAGATGAGCGGAAAGCAGGTGACCGCTGTTCCTCCCCTGTTCATTGCCGTTCCCACCACCTCCGGCACCGGAGCCGAGGCAACTAAGACAAGCGTTGTGCTCAACAACTACAACGGGCTGAAAAAGAGCCTTTACCACACCACCATGATTGCGGATATTGTAATCCTGGATCCCTCCCTCACCACAGGTCTCCCGGCAAAGATAACGGCCGCAACCGGTATGGATGCCCTGAGCCACGCCATTGAATCCTACGTGTCCCTCAATGCCAGCCCTCTGACCGAGATGTACGGCCTGAAGGCAATTGAGCTTATCAACCAAAGCCTGAAAGATGCATGCCAGAATCCCGGGGACCTGGAAGCAAGGGGCAACATGATGCTGGGCAGCTATCTGGGCGGACTTGCCATTACCGCGGGAATCAGCATTGCCCATATCATGGCCCAGCCCCTGGGCGCAATGTACAAAATTCCTCACGGCGACGCCTGCTCCATCTTCCTTCCCGGCTCCATGGAACTGAACCTGGAATACGTCGAAGCCCGGTACGCGAAGGTGGCGGAGGCCCTGGGCGTTTCCAAAGCCGGCTGCACGGACCGCGAAAACGCCCTGAACGCCATCCGGCGGGTCAGGGAAATACGCCGGGAAATCAATGCCCCTGTTTCCCTGGCTCCCTACATCACAGAAACCCCTGATATGGATTTCATCATTGAGACAGTGAAAAAGACCACGGGCCATATTACCTGCAACCCCTGCCCTCTTACGGAGCAGCTTATGAAAGATGCCTTTGAAAAGGCGATGGCCGAATAAACGGAAAAAGACAGATTCCGGCTCACGGCAGATTCCGTCTTATGGCAGGTTCCGGCTCACGGCAGGTTCCGGCTTGTGATTTCACGGGTTCCGTGATAATATAAAAAACACAACATGAGGTATGTAAAAGAACGGAGGAACCATTGTGAGTCAGAAAACAAGCCAGAAAGAAAGCAAGACTTTTTTATATAAAAAGGTGTATCAGGATTTAAGAGACAGAATACAGAACGGTGAGTATTTAAGGGACGCCCTGCTTCCCTCGGAACGTGAGATTGGAGAGACATACCAGGTGGACCGGACAACGGTCCGCAAGGCGCTCCAGCTTTTGGTGGATGACGGCCTGGTTGAAAAGAGAGCCGGTAAGGGGACCGTGGTGGTGTGGAGGCCGGACCAGGACCAGCCTAAGCTTCGTCCCATGCCGCGCCCGGAGCGGAGGAACGGCCCCATTGCCTTCCTCCTGCCAAGAGGAGATAACAACAGCTCCCGCATTACCCAGCCCTTTTATTCCCAGCTGTTTTACCGTGCGGAAAAGGAATGCCAGAAGCAGGGGTACACCCTGGTTTACTCCACCCTGGACGAGACGGAGCATTTCGACGAACTGGTGCAGGCCAATGGATTTTCCGGCATCTTCTTTGTCAGCAACGTGTCCCACCGCCATCTGGACCGGGCCCTGGAGTTAAGGATTCCTTCCATACTGATAAACAGTTACTATGAGCGCATGCCGTCCATTCTGTCCGACAACTTCAGCGGGACCTACACCGCATGCCGGTATCTCATTGAACGGGGACACAAATCCATCGGCATCATCAACGGCAACAGCCGCTACACCACCAACAATGAGCGCTGGCGGGGCTGCGTGACAGCCCTGCGGGAGGTCGGGCTATCCTTAAAAAATGAATTCTGCCTTGGCGGCACTTCCTGGGAATTTGAGGCAGGGCTGGCTGCCGTGGAGCAGATGCTGGCGAAAAACACCATCTATCCCACTGCCCTGGTGGCCTTTAACGACCGCCTGGCCCTGGGGGCCATCCAGGCCATCCACCAGGCCGGCCTTAGGGTTCCGGAGGACATCAGCGTCATCGGATACGACAACTCGGACCAGGCAAAATACTCCATGCCCAAGATTACCACCGTGGAAATCCACGCGCCCCTCATGGCCCTGACAGCGGCCAGAATGCTGTTTCAGCAGATTGATGACTATGAGGTGCTGAACGTCAAGGTCCTGACCCCAGTGGAACTGATCGAGCAGGACAGTGTCCGGCCTCTGGAATAAATCGACTGTTCCAATCAAACCACCGGGCCCGGACCGGCATGGCTTCCCGTTACCGGATCAGAGCCCCGTCCCCTCCCACCACATAGCCGTCCGGAGTTGTGGTGTTTACAAACAGCCATCCCATGGTCCCGTCCGACTGGGTATTGAAATAGTAAAGCTTCCCGTCTATCATCTGCCAGCCCGTGCGCATCATCCCCAGGGTGCCGTCATCCAGGGGATTCAGATAATAGCAGTTATTGTCGCTGTCCGTGAACCACCCGGTCAGCATATATCCGTTCTGGTCAAAGCGGTACCAGCGGTTATGTATGAGCTGCCAGCCCCCGGACAGCCAGCTGCTGCCATAGAGCTGGAACCACCAGCCTCCGGGACTGTATCTCCAGCCCTGGCCGTACTCTACTCCGGGGCCACCGTTGTAATACCACCAGTCGTCCTCATCGTCCCAGTCATTCCAGTCATCCCAGTAATCATCATTGGGGTCCCACCAGTATCCGGGGTCAAACTGGGCAGTGGACGTGTCCGGCACATTGGTATTAAAGCCGGGATAAGCCCTGACCGTATTATCTGTGGTGACCTGTGCATTGCCCTGAGGCGCCGAGGGGCCGCCGTAATCGTAGGTTCCTGACGGCGCTGTCCCGTAATCATACTCCACCCCGGGGCCTCCCCTTCGGTAATGGTCATAATACCAGCTGTCCCCCGGGCCATAGGCCAGGCAGTCCTGCACCGGCAGGAAAGTCAGCGCGGCGGCGGCCGCCAGTATAAACGGCGCGGAAATCATCCTTCTCATGTTTTTCTCCTCTTTTTCTTAGGTCTGTATTACATTCCCTATTACATTCTCAACTACATTCTTACGCATATCTAAAAGTATATCACAACACAATTGACATTTTCAACACATGAGCATACAATAGTTGTATGTGCAATTGTTGTGAATGCATTTATATGTCTTATGTGACAGTTCAATAAAGGAGGATTCCGGAATGAAGGAATTTTTATCTTATCTGAAACCCTATAAAAGGGATGCCCTCATGGCCGTCTTCTGTATTGAAGCCGAAACCGTGTTTGAGCTCATCATTCCCCTGGTTATGGCTTCCATTGTGGATGTGGGCGTGGCCAATGGAGACAGGCATTATATCCTGATGAAAGGGCTGCAGATGGTTCTCTTTGCCCTTATCTCCCTTGTGCTGGGCCAGGGCTCCGCCATGTTCTCGGCCCGGTGCGGCCAGGGGCTGGGAGCCGAAATCCGCAAGGCAGAGTTTGCAAAGCTGCAGCAGTTTTCCTTTGCCAACACAGACCACTTCAGCAGCTCTTCCCTGGTGACCCGCCTTACCAGCGATGTAACCACCATACAAAACTCTGTTGCCACAGGCATGCGGCCCGCTTTCCGGTCCCCTGTCATGATGCTCACCGCCATGGCCGCCTCCTTTTACATCAATCCGCAGCTGGCCATGGTATTCCTGGTGGCCGCCCCTGTACTGGGAGCCCTGCTGTTTTTCATTATCAGCCGTGTGCGCCCCCTGTACAGCGTGATGCAGGGCGCCATCGACATGGTCAACCGCATCATCCAGGAAAACCTGACCGCCATCCGTGTGGTGAAATCCTATGTCAGAGGCGACCATGAAATCCAGAAATTCGAGGAGGTCAATTACAATCTGCAGTTCACGGCGGAAAAAGCCTTCCGTCTGGCAGTCTTAAACATGCCTGCCATGCAGTTAGTCATGTACTCCACCATCCTGTGCATCCTGTGGTTCGGCGGCAGGCTGGTCACCATAGGCGGTGTAAAGGTGGGTGAGCTCACCGGCTTTTTGAGCTATGTCCTCCAGGTTTTAAATTCACTGATGATGTTCTCCAATGTGTTCCTCATGACCACCAGGGCCCTGGCTTCCTGGAAACGTATCTCGGAAGTCATGGATGAGGAAATTGACATCAAAGGAGGACGGATCCAGTTCCCTGAAGGTGGAGCATGGCGATATCCGGTTTGAGCATGTGTACTTTAAATACAACCAGGATGCCGCCGAATATGTGCTCTCCGACATTTCCTTTCATATAAAGGCGGGTCAGACCGTGGGCATCATCGGCCAGACAGGCGCTGCCAAGAGCACGCTGGTGCAGCTGATTCCCAGACTCTATGATGTCACAAAGGGCACAGTATATATAGACGGCCGCCCGGTCCGGGAATACCCCCTCAAGGGACTGAGGGATTCCATCGCCATGGTGCTCCAGAAAAACACCCTGTTTTCCGGCACGGTAAAGGATAACCTGCGCTGGGGCAAGGAAACGGCCACGGACCAGGAAATCGGCGAGGCCTGCCGCATTGCCTGCGTGGACGAATTCATCGACCGCCTGGAGCACGGATATGAAACAGAGCTGGGCCAGGGAGGCGTCAATGTATCAGGCGGGCAGAAGCAGCGGATCTGCATTGCCAGGGCTATCCTCAAGTCTCCCAGGGTGCTGATTCTGGACGACTCCACCAGCGCGGTGGACACTGCCACAGAGGCCAAAATCCGGGACGGCCTGGCAGAGAGCATGCCGGATACAACTAAAATCATCATTGCCCAGCGCATCTCCTCCGTGGTCCACGCGGACCAGATCATCATACTGGAGGACGGGCGGGTAAACGCAGTGGGCAGCCACGAAACCCTGCTGGCTTCCAACCAGATTTATCAGGATATCTATCACTCTCAACAGGAAGGGGCGAATCTGTAATGGCAAGAATAGCAAATTATAACCGTCCCAGGGATACCAGAAGGACCTTAAAACAGATGCTCAGCTATCTGGGGCGGCACAAGTGGTATATGCTGGTTATCGCCCTCCTGGTGACAGTCAGCGCCCTGGCCAGCATAATGGGCACATACATGTTAAAACCGGTCATCAACAATTTCATTCTTCCGGGAGACATACCGGGCCTTGTGAAAATGCTTCTGGTCATGGGAGCTCTGTACCTGTGCGGCGCGCTCTCCTGTTATGCCTACAATCAGATGATGGTCCACATTTCCCAGAAGGTGGTCAGCGAAATCCGTTCCGATTTGTTCCGGCACACCCAGCGCCTTCCCCTTACCTACTTTGACGCCCACACCCACGGGGAGCTGATGAGCCGTTTTACCAACGATGTGAACACCATCAGCGAGGCACTTAACAACAGCTTTGCCATGATGATACAGAGCTTCATCACCATAACGGGAACCATTACCATGCTGCTGGTGCTGGACTGGCGTCTTTCCCTCATCGTCATGGTATTTCTGGCTATCATGGTCCTGTTCATCCGCTATAACGGAAGGAGGAGCAGGAAGTATTTTACCCAGCAGCAGAAATACCTGGGCAGCATCAACGGCTTTGTGGAGGAAATGGTGGCCGGCCAGAAGGTGGAAAAGGTGTTCAACCATGAGGCACAGGACTACGAGGAATTCTGCCGCCGCAACGAGGCATTCCGGACAGCGGCCACCAAAGCCCTGACCTATTCCGGCATGACGGTTCCCACCATAGTGGCCCTGTCTTATGTAAACTATGCCCTGTCAGCCTGTGTGGGCGGCCTGTTTGTCCTGTCAGGCCTTACGGATTTGGGGACCCTGGCATCCTATCTGGTGTATGTGCGCCAGAGCGCCATACCCATGAACCAGTTCACCCAGCAGATAAACTTTCTCTTGGCGGCCCTGTCCGGAGCCGAGCGGATTTTTGATATGATGAACGAGACCCAGGAACTGGACGAAGGCACGGTTACACTGTGTAATGTGCGAAAGAACGGCAAGGGAGACTGGGAGGAATGCAGGGAATTTACCCACTGCTTTGCCTGGAAGGTACCGGATAAGGCTTCGGCTCCTACGGCAAAGCCCCATACCGGCCCGCAGTCCGGTTTTTGCCTCATTCCCCTTGAGGGGGATGTGCGTTTCAACCAGGTTGTGTTCGGATACACGCCGGAGAAAGCCATCCTGAACGGCATAAGCCTCTACGCCAAACCCGGGCAGAAAATCGCGTTCGTAGGCTCCACCGGCGCGGGAAAGACCACCATCATCAATCTGGTCAACCGCTTCTACGAAATACAGCAGGGAAGCATAACCTATGACGGCATTGACATACGGACCATTAAAAAGGACGATTTGCGCCGTTCCCTTTCCATGGTCATCCAGGATACCCACCTGTTTACAGGAACCATTGCGGACAACATACGTTACGGACGGCTGGACGCCACGGACGAGGACGTGGTAAACGCAGCCAAGGTAGCCAATGCCCACTCCTTCATCCGCCGTCTGCCCCAGGGTTATGATACGCCCCTTCACAGCGACGGAGCCAACCTGTCCCAGGGGCAGCGCCAGCTTCTGGCCATTGCGCGGGCAGCCATCTCCCGCCCGCCTGTGCTGATTCTGGATGAGGCCACCAGCTCCATTGACACCCGGACGGAAAAGCTCATTGAAAAGGGAATGGACGCGCTGATGGACGGGCGCACTGTCTTTGTCATCGCCCACAGACTGTCCACGGTCCGCAACTCCAAGGCCATTATGGTACTGGAAAAGGGCGAAATCATAGAGCGCGGAAGCCACGATGAACTCATTGACCAGAGAGGGCGTTATTATAAACTGTACACAGGCCAGTTTGAACTGGAATAGAGAAAGGAAGCAAGAACCATGATGAAGCAAGAACAAGTACGCCGCCTCCTGGTGAGGGCGGAACGGGCAAGAAAACACCTGATGCAGCCCCATTTCACCCGGATTGGCCTGACCTTCGGCCAGGGCCACGCCCGCATCCTGGATGTGCTGCTGGCCCGGGATCATATAACCCAGAAGGAATTGTCAGATCTCTGCCATATGGATGTGACCACCATGTCCCGTTCCCTGGACCGTCTGGAGGAATCCGGCTACCTGGTAAGAGAAAAGGATCCGGGATGCCGCAGGTCCTATCTGATCTGCCTCACCGGCGAAGGGGTGGCAGAGGCCCATAAGGTACGCAGGGTACTGGAAATGGTGGATAATGTCATATGGAACGGATTGGGGCAGGATGAAATGGAAGCATTCTGCAGCACCATGGAAAAGATATGTGAAAATCTGGAACAGTGTGATTTCAAATGGGATGACGAAACCTAAACCAAAAGCTACTGCTCCAGGTATGCGCGGATATTGTCCAGCACCTTTTTGCTGAGCAGATCAAAGGCCTGTTTTGTCCTGCCCGCTGAGATGCGGGCACAGAATACGCCCGGATGGCCAAGGAGTTCTCCGGTGCTGTCTCCCAGGGCTCCCTCTGTATCGCAGATAAAGTAATTCTTTCCCTGATCCAGCCATGTTTTCAGGGCAGGAAGGTCGAAGGCCGGTCCGATGGAGGTATTGAACAGGATTTTCCCCTGCCCCAGCTGCCGGAACTCTTCCTCATGAAGCAGAATCACATTTTTATTCAGGCAGGCAAAGACCACCTCGCTGCGTTCCAGCAGTTCCTTTAGGGGCCTGTACGTCATTCCCTGGGCTTCCCTGTCCTGCTTCATGGAACGGCTGTAATAGGACACATCCGCCCCCATAAACTTCAGGGCATCGGCTATCATTCCGCCTGACACGCCCATTCCGATGATACCCACCTTTAAATCCGTGATTTCAACGGGCATATCACGGAACATGGGACGGTCAAAGCCGTGAAGGAAACGCACCAGCTCACTGAGCACGTATTCCACCACTCCCCTGTCTCCGTAATCCCTGATTCCAAGCACTGTAATGCCCCGTTCCCTGGCACAGGCAATGTCTACATTGGCGCTTTCCTCAGAATAGAGGCTGCAGCACATGCCGATGTACCGGATGGAGGGGCAGCTCTCGATCACATGGCGGCTGATTCTGGATGTGTAGCTCACCAGCACCGCGTCCCCGTCCCCGATGCGCCGTATGATTTCCTCATCGCCGGAGGGCACATCCTCATACAATGTTATCTCTTCCGCATACCGGTGCAGTTCCTCCTCTGCGCTGGGTATCAGGTTCACCGGCTCAATCGCCACTAATTTCTTAAACATATCCGTTTCCTCCTAAAATACGATTGGTGATACAATATTCTGCAAAACCGCCACCACGCTCCAGCCGGCAATGGCGCTGGTGCTGGAATAAATATCCACAACAGCCTTCACGCCTTCTATCTCGGATGTGATCTTGTGGTCGTCCCCAACCATGCCCGGAACGCTGTATATATCCACATGTGTATTCTCCGGCCCCGCGGTCACAAGGGATGAGGCCACAGCCACATTTACCTTGGTGGGCAGGAGGGAAATGGCCTCCTTTGCGTTGCCGTGAAATACATGGCTCTCCGGTCCGTCCTCCATCAGGCCCTCTTCAAAAAGCGGGGTCCCCTTTAAGGACGCCGGGCCTTTCTTTGTCCTGATGCCTGCCTCTGCCTGTCCCATAAGGGATATGGTCCGCAGCACATCAAATCTTCCCACAGCGCCGGAAGCAATGTGCACCCTGGTTCTGCGGCCGGCAGCCGCGGCCTTTACCTGTCCGTAAAATTCATGATCCGCAAATGCTCCGATGGACAGCACAATCATGCTGGCCCCTGATTCCAGAATCTTCACTCCATAGTCCTTTACAGACTGGACCGAGGCTGCCTCCGCAACATAGTCAGGGGACAGCGCCAGAAGCTCGTCTATGGTGCCGCATGCCCGGCACCCGCCTTTCTTTGCCAGCAGCTCTGTCTTTTCCCTGGTCCTGCCCAAAACTCCCACCAGCTCGTATTCATCCAGCATTCCCTTCAGGCTGGCCTCCACAATAATACCGGCCAGATAGCCGTTGCCCAGAATACCCAGTTTTAATTTTTCCATCATAACCTCCTAAAATCTTAACCTCCTAAAACAAGGGCTGAACGCTCTCTAAAAGCCTTCAGCCCTCCATGCCTTATCATCATTATGGCTTAGTTTGTATAGTTATCGAAATATCCCTGAACCAGGATGACCGGCGTACCCTTATCGCCGGAACCGCTGGTAAGGTCACAAAGTGATCCTATCAGATCGGCGAGTCTCCTCGGCGCGGTTCCCTGGGATGCCATGTCGCCCACCAGATCGGATTTCTTCTCCTTGATTCTCTGGGAAACAGCATCCTTCAAGGCTTCTCCGGACAAATCCTTAAAATCATTGTCAGCCAGATATTTTAACTTCACTTCGTTTGGCGTGCCCTCCAGCCCTTCTGTATTGGCAACCGATACCACCGGGTCGGCCAGTTCCCAAATTTTCCCTACCGGATCCTTGAACGCGCCGTCGCCGTATACCATGACTTCCACATGCTTTCCTGTGCATTCCAGGACTTTTTTTCTGAATATCCTTTACCAAATCCATACAATCCCGGGGGAACAGCTTAATGATGTCCTCGGTTGACTTGTTGGAGCCCAGAAGGCCGTATTTTTCATTGCAGCCGCTTCCGTCCACAGGGGCGTTCAGGATGTCATCCATGCCGCATACCACCTCAGCGCCTGCCTCCTTCAGGATGCGCTTGGTGCGCATGCGCGAATGGATGTCACAGGTCAGCACCCGCTTGGTATAGTTTAAGATTTCCCTTGGATTGTTTGCGAATACCACCTGGGCCGTCGCGCCCTGTTCCTCAATCAGCTGGCAGTAATAGGCCACATAGTCCACACCGGTAAAGGGATGCTTGTTCTCCCCAAACAGTTCCCGATAGCGCTTCAAATCCAGCACATCGCTGTAAGGATTAATACCGGCCTCGTCTACCTGGTCTAAGGATACCAGGGAGTTTCCCACCTCGTCGCTGGGATAGCTGAGCATCAGCACAACCTTCTTTGCGCCCTTGGCAATTCCCTTCAGACAGATGGAAAAACGGTTTCTGGACAGAATCGGGAAAATGACGCCGATGGTCTCCCCGCCCAGCTTTGCCTTCACGTCCTCCGCAATGGCGTCAATGGAAGCGTAATTCCCCTGAGCCCTGGCAACCACGGACTCTGTCACGGAAATAACATCCCTGTCCCTGATTTCAAAGCCTTCGCTTTCCGCTGCGTCCAAAACACTGTCCACCACGATTTCAGCAAGATTGTCACCTTCGCGGATAATCGGGCAGCGGATTCCTCTCGAGATTGTTCCTACTTTTCTTTCCATATGTATTTTCTCCTAATATATTATAATTTTCATCATACTATCTTATTATAATATAAAATACAGGATTGGGAAAGTAGTTATTTTCGTTTTGGTGGGGATGGGTCCGGCAGCTGGCTGCAGGTATCCAGGACCAGGGCGGTCAGAAACGCCCTGTCATCCAGCTCCTCCACCAGATACATGCCCGGACGGCCGCCATGAGGCGCCACCGGTTCTGCTTCCGGAAGATGCCTATGTCCCGCCTCTGTCATTTTTACATAAAACTGGTTATTCTCTACGGTTCCAAAGAACTTACCCCCGCACCACAGGCCATACTCGCCAAATAATTTTTTATAGGAAACAACGCCCGCGCCGCTTAACTGCGCCGCCACATACTGAACATATTCCAGGCTGGAAGCCATATTAAGCCCTCCTTGTATGATGTGTAATCTGTCAATCCAGGGACCGGAGTATCTCCAGCATCTGTTTTAAACCGGCTGCGTTTTCCTCCGGGGTCCTGGTCGGGTCCTGCTGGTCATACCGGCTGCAGGGGGAGTTCACTGCATCTGCCGCAGTGGGGCAGTTTCTTTTCCTCCACGCAGCACCGATATATACCGCACTGCTTCTCCCCTGTAAATTCCAGCCAGAATGGTTTTCCCTGTACCTTTTGACACCCCGCGCATTCCTTTGGATAATAGGGACATTCATTACAGATACATCCACAGCAAGTCACAATCTTCTCCATGATTCCTCCTCCTTTGTATGAGCACACAGATGCTGTCTTTCATCCTTTTACCAACGGCAGACAGCATGTTTTATGCACTCATTTTACCCCGGATAACAGGACATCTGTTTGTCATGTTTAGAGATAGGTCCTTGCCTATCTGTAAATTTCATAAATACGGCGTCCCAACGTCGCAAGCTCCGCCCGGAATTCACCGGGCTCCAAAAGCTCAATCTGATCCCCCAGGCTCAGTATCCAGCAAAACAGGTTTTCTTTGTCCGAGTATCCGGCTGTAAACATAAAATCACCATCCGGCAGCTCCTCCAGGGTCTCAGGACCAAATTCATCCACGATCCTCCATTTAATGGACGGTTTGCACCGTGCCTTTACCAGAAAACGGATGGGAAAGGGGCGGTCCGCCTCATTTTCATAGGGCGGAAGGATACGTTTATCAAAGCCCTCCTGGCAGCATTCCAATTCCATTATACGGTTCAGCTTAAACAGCCGGTAATCCTGGCGCATCAGGCAGAATCCCCACACATACCAGGAGGACCACTGGAATACCAGCAGATACGGTTCTATTGTGCGGCTGTTTTCCCCCATGGGCGAACAGTAGGAAAAGCGTATATGGCGGCAGGTCTCTATGGCCTCCTGGATCAGATGGATTTTAGGAGCAAGGGACTGCCGGTACCAGGACGACAGATTGATAAGGATACTGCCGCTGCTGCTTATCATATCCTGCTTTTCAGGGGCCAGCTTGTCCATCAGCAGACGGTACCTGGCGGAACCCGATACGCTGTCAAGACTTCTGAGCCCTGCCAGGATTGCCTCCATTTCCCCGGATGTAATCAGGGTGCGGTCCATGCGGTATCCCTCCATAATGGAAATTCCGCCTCCGGGTCCCCTGCTGGTGACAAGAGGAATTCCGGCCTTGCAGATATCCTCTATGTCCCGGTTGATGGTCCTGCGGGATACCTCAAACTTTTCCGCCAGATAGGGGGCGGTTACCTTTTCCCGCTGGAGAAGGATGGACAGGATTCCGATGAGACGGTCTATTTTCATGGATGGCGGCCCTCACTTTCATGTTTTTAAAAACACAGAGGCAGTGTTACCTGCCCCTGTGCTTTTCTTTCTTTTTTTGCTGTTTCAGTTCAAACTGGCGTATGGCTTTGGCTTCCTTATTTTCTTTGCTTACCGCCTTCCTGCCAGTCTTTATCTGCTCCTGCTGCAATTTCAGGGCCTGCTGGGATTTCGTTCCCATGCCTGGCTCCCGGAGTTCCTTTCTGACCTGGCGCCTCACACGCTTGGGGTTTTTACGGCTCTCCTTTACAGCAGCTGCCACAGCCGGACTAAACCGCAGACCGTAGTATTCCTTTGCCAGGAATCCGTGTACCTCGTAATCCTTTGGCTCCGGGCCAAAGGTAATCTTGCACACGGCCATCCTCCCGCCTTCCACCCGTTCCAGCACTCCAATTCAGAATGGGTCCTCAAAAAACACTCTCAGTACCACCGATACTTTGTCCATGACAATTCCTCCTTTGAAATGTGATGAACAAAGAAGGGACGACCCAAGGAGGGAGGGTTACTTACATTCCTGTTACCCCGCCGTTTCAGGCAGGACGATGGGAATGCGGCTGGACTACCTACCAGCTCTGCAGGATTTAATCCCGCGTTGTGTTTTTATCTCTGCTTTTTAATTTTATCATATTACCGCTCACTTTTCTATCCTTTATTGGCATCACACCAGAAGCTCCGTCATGACTGAATGTTCCATATCGTCAATATTGTAAACATGCTCCATTGCTTCAAAGGTTTCCCGCAGATTCCCTTTCGCGCTTTTCCAGCCAATACCATCCGTAAACCACACAAAGGAAAATCCTTCGATTGTGTCTGCCTCCTGGGAAAGCATCTTATAGCTTCTGGCCGTTTCATTCAGCTTCGAGCCGCCGCTGCTGTAAAAATTCGTTTCAACCGCATAAATCATGGACTCTGTTTTCACCACGAAGTCAAACCGCTTTGCCGCCTTGCCCTCGTTGGACAGGGCGGATAAATCAATGCCCCATTTATTCTCAATATCCTTCAGGTACATCTCTTTAAAGTAGTTCTCATCCTTAGTAAATCCCGCGGCCATGATATAGTTCTCCACCAGATCCTCCATCTGGTGGCCGCCCCGGTTCTTGCGGCCATTGGAATCAAGGCCAGTCTCGATCCCCAGCGCATAATCCACCAGGTTATTTACCAGATGGTTCTGCAGCAAGTCAAACAGTCCTGTTTTTTTTCATAAATATCTTATATTGATCCATATCATAATTCATTGTTTTAAAATGATACTCAAATGCTCCGTCCTCATCCTGGGCATATATTTCATTGCTCCGCACCGCCAGAAGCAGGGGGATGCAGGACAGGGTTTCCGGATATCTCGTTATGATTTTTTCAAAATCATCTTCTATATTCCCAGAACCGATCAGTGAATTTAATATGTTTAACTCGATTTTTATATCCTCCACATTGCGGACTACCTTTTCAAAATCTATGTAATACCGGTACCCTGAAATGCTTGCCCGGAATTTACTAAGCCATGCGTCAAAATCTCTTTTTACCACTCCAGTGCCTCCTGTATATGCTCCAAACGTTTTTTCGCAATATCCAGATATTCTTCGTTATTGTCTATTCCGATAAACTGCCTTCCGTAGGTTCCGGACACCACCCCGGTTGTCCCGGATCCGCAAAAGGGATCCAATACCACGTCGCCCGTTTTTGTGGACGCCAGAATAATTCGTTCCAGTAAATACTCCGGTTTCTGTGTGGGATGCGCGCCGGCCCATTTTTCGGACGGCCTGGTGAGACTTCCCTCCCACACATCCTTCATCTGTTTCCCGCCGTTTATCT
>JAJQEA010000057.1:10894-24813 GCA_021201905.1 Clostridia bacterium | reverse complement strand
TATCTGCTTCATCTGCTCATAGTTAAACAGGTGTCTGGCCTTCTTTTCATCCTTTTTTGCCCACAGAATCGTCTCAGTGGAATGGGTGAAGCACCGGCAGGCCAGATTGGGCGGCGGGTTTGTTTTCTTCCAGGTAATATTGTTGATTAGCTTATACCGCTCCTGCTGAAGCGCCATTCCGATTGAATATATATTATGCAGAGTACCGGATATCCATATGGTTCCGTTGGGCTTCAGCACCCTTCTGCACATGCGGATCCACCTGCGGTTAAAGGCATGGTTTTCCTTCAAATCCCCGCCCTCATCCCAGGATGCCTTATTGACCGATACCATTCTTCCCCCTTTGCAGGTTATGCCGTTATTGCTCAGAAAATAAGGGGGATCCGCGAATATCATATCAACGCTTTCCGGCTTCATTTTCCGCAGCAGCCCAAGACAGTCACCCAGATAAAGCTTTTTTGTATCAGTTCCGTAATATGCCTGGATTTTTCCCCGCATCAGCTCTTCCATCGATATACCTCTAATAGTTCGTAATGATAATCTCCTGACCCACGCGGTTCTTTGCGTCAGAATTTATCATGCGCTTTACATCCACTACCACTTTGTTGAAATCTGCATATAACTGATTGATAAACTCTGTATTGTGGTTCGTCAGCATACAGTAGCATCCCCGCCCTGTAAGCTCTCTGAACACGGCAGCCAGCCGCCTGTGGCTCTCGATATCAAACCCCTCCTTTGTGTAAGACTCAAAGGACGTTGGGTTCAAAGGAGCATAGGGACTGTCTATAAAGACAAAATCATCCTTCTTGGCCAAATCACAGGCACTCTGGAAATCGCCCTTCATAATATTCACCTTCTGAAGGCTCCTGGATACAGCCAAAATGCTTTCCTTACTGCACGATTCCCTCACACTGTTATTATAGGGCACATTAAACAGACCTCTTCCGTTTACCCTGTAAAGACCGTTAAAGCAGTGCTTGTTGAGGAACACGAACAGAACGGCCAATTCCATATCGTATTCCGAGCGCATCATTTTATCATTATAGAATTCCCGGACTTTATAATAATATTCTTTTCCGCCATCCGCGATTCGTTTGTCATACTCTGAAATAGCACCGGCAAATTCCTCTGGTGAAATCTTTATCTGCAGGTAAGCATTGATCAATGATTCGTTTATATCATTAATAATCGCTTTTTCCGGCTGTAAATCAAAATAGACTGCACCACCGCCCACAAATGGTTCCATATATCCATTAAAATGTTTTGGCAGTCTCGCTTTTATCTGTTCAAGTAACTGTCTTTTGCCGCCCGCCCATTTCACAAATGGCTGTGCACTGATTTCCGTCATCGCGTTTCCTTTCACCCATAAAATCATAACATTTATGATTCATTATAAGTGAAAGTCAAATAAAACACAACCTGCAACTGCCTTCTTTCGGAAAACAAAAATGGGCCGGCAGGCATGCACCGGAGAATATTTCCCAGAATTCAGCAGATACTAATTTATGTCAGATTAAATCCACCCGATTTAAGGATAAAAGGAGAAAGAGATTATGAACAAAAATATGCGCACATGGGTCATTGGCATCTGCGTGGCCCTGGTCATTATCGTGGCCGTGGCAGCCGCCTTTGCAAACAACCGCAGCGGCTCCGATAACGGACAGGCCTCTGAAAGCCAGACAGAAAGTACCTCTGCCTCCGCGGCGTCACAGGCGGACACAGAAACAGGCTCCCGGGAACAGGCATCCTCAAATTCTGGCAATGCCGCGGACCACAGCGGACACAACGGACATATGAATGGGTCCGGAGATGACCTGAGCCGTTACCTGACCGAACAGGATTCCATCATGATGAATATGATGGAGGATATGGTCATCCGTGAGAAATCAGGAAATGCTTCCCTGGACTTTCTGCGGGGCATGATTCCCCACCATGAGGCAGCCATCAAGATGTCCGAGAGCTATCTGAGCTACCAGGGGAAAAGCGATGAACTGAAAACCATTGCCCAGGATATCATAACCGCCCAGAAGGACGAACTCAAGCAGATGAACGAGCTGGTCAAATCCTATGAGAAGGACGGAAAAAAGGACCAGACAAAGGAGGACGCTTATCTGGAGCAGTACAGCAAAATGTTTGCCGATGACTCCATGTCCCACCACATGGATGCCTCAGGAGCGGACAGCCTGGACCAGGCCTTTGCCGAGGGCATGATCATGCACCATCAGATGGCTGTGGATATGGCCAGGGATATCCTGGAATATACGGACTATGACGAGATTCGCACCATGGCCCAGAATATCATCGATATGCAGGAAAAGGAAATCGCCCAGATGGAGAAGATTGTGAAGGGACAGCAGGAATCCCAGACAGGGTCCCAGCCGGAATAAATCAAAAAAATCATTTGGAAATCATTTGGAAGTCACCGGAAATCCTATTCTGCAATTGACACCCATCCTCACCCGTGCTATAATCGCCCCATACAAATTCCAATCCATCCGCAGTCCGGACACAGGCTGGATTTTTGCCGCCGGGTAAAAATATCAGCGTCAGGCTTTCTATCGTCAGGCCCAGGAGCAATATAAATGAGGAATCCCATTCCTCATCCGCTCCAGAAGATAGAAAGTACTGGCGCTTTTTGTGTTTCGGAAGATATCGGAGGGTGTTGGAACATTCCGGGAGGTCACCATGCAGAACACATCGTGCTTGAAAGAGTTTGCCAAATACACATCGTTAAACGTACTGGGAATGATCGGTCTTTCCTGCTATATACTGGCGGACACGTTCTTCGTCGCCAAAGGTCTGGGAACAAACGGACTTGCCGCCCTGAACCTGGCCATTCCCGTCTACAGCTTTATCCACGGAAGCGGACTCATGTTTGGAATCGGCGGCGCCACCAAATTTTCCATCAGCCGCAAATCAGGGCTTTCGGATTTGATTTTTACAAACACCCTGTTCTTTGCGGGGATTCCGGCCCTTCTGTTCTTCCTGTCCGGTCTGTTTCTGTCCCCTCAGATCACAGCGCTCCTGGGCACTGACAGCCAGGTGGCCGGAATGACACAGACCTACCTGAAAATGATCCTGCTCTTTGCCCCGGCCTTTATGCTCAATGATATCCTGGTCTGTTTCGTGAGAAATGACAAAAACCCCAGGCTTTCCATGCTCGCCATGCTGGGCGGAAGCATGGCCAACATCCTTTTGGACTACATCTTTATCTTTCCTCTGGGCATGGGCATATTCGGCGTCGTGCTGGCTACCGGCCTGGCCCCCCTTATCAGCATAGCCATCATGTCCGGCCACTGGATGAAAAAAAATAAGGGCTTCCATCTCGCCAAAACAGAAATCAGGGGGCAGACAGCCCTCCATATCCTGTCCCTGGGATTTCCGTCCCTTATCACGGAAGTATCCTCCGGCATTGTCATCATCGTGTTCAATGTCATTATCCTGGGACTTGAGGGAAATGTGGGCGTGGCTGCCTACGGCATCATAGCCAATCTGTCCCTGGTGGTCATATCCATTTTCACCGGCATTGCCCAGGGAATCCAGCCGTTAATCAGCAGCGCTTACGGCTGCGGTGATTCCGGCCGGATCTGGAGAATGCTGCAATACGGACTCACCACCGCTGTTTTCATCTCCCTGGCGCTGTATGCCGGAATCGTTTGGGGCGCAGCGCCTATCACAGCCGTATTTAACAGCGAACAAAACCCTAAGCTGCAGGAAATAGCGGAGTATGGACTACGGCTGTATTTTACCGGAATACTGGCCGCGGGACTCAATATCATCCTGTCCATCTTTTTTACCTCCACGGAACAGGCTGTCCCGGCCCACATTATTTCCCTGTTAAGGGGCCTGGTACTCATCATTCCCCTGGCGTTCTTCCTGGCCGGACTTTGGGGCATGACCGGTGTCTGGCTGGCATTTCCTGTGATGGAGCTGGCTTGCGCGCTGACAGGAGCGGTTATCTATAAGCGTTCCTGCTCCCAATCCCTCTCCGCCTCCAGGTAAGCATGCTCAACTTATATAGAGTATGGGCACATTTCCCAGCACACGCTGTATCTCCGCCCGCAGATAGGCTTCTGCCTCTGCCCTGGATTCGGCCCGGTAGCAGTACCTTCCCCGTCCCCTGCCTGTCATCTGCTCCTTATCATACAGGTCCGGGGCATTTGGAAATGCTTCGCTGTTAATGGCCCGGTGGACATAGGAGTAGGTTATCAAAATAATTTCCAGAAACATCTGGCCTTTCATTTTATTTGAAAGTCCGTCCCTCAGTTCCTCCAAAAGGCCGGTATACATTTCCCTCCAGCCCTCCGCTAATATGACGGGCGCTATCAGGAGTCCGCATGGATATCCTGCCTCACACATCTGATTTACAGCTTCTATTCTCTGTTTTAAGCCGGATGTGCCCAGCTCTATCTTTTGGATAATGGGCTGAGGGTTGACGCTCATGCGGAAAATCACCTTGCCTCTGTGGTCTAAGTCCAGCAGGGGCTCCACCATATGGAATTTGGTTGGAAATGTAAGTTTCCCCTCGCCCTCCTCCGCAAAACGCGGAATTGTATACAGAAGGTTTCCCGTAATGGTGTTCTCCAGCACCAGGTCACTGTTGCTTCCAATCTCAAAGGTAAGCGGCTTCCCGCTGTTTTTACTCTTTTTGATGATTCGTTCCAGCATCTGCTTCCGGTTCACAAACAGCCTGAGGTAGGCGCATTTATTATAATTGCACACCAGATAGCAGTACAGGCACATGGCCGTACAGCCGGATGAGGTATATGGGACCAGATAGTCGGAAACCTTGTGGTTTTCCACGTATTTGTGTGTCTTTCGTATGCCCGCAATCAGATTGCGTTTCATGTGCCCGAACTGGTCATTGGGCTTTTCCTGCATTTCCCGGATGGAATTATGGCTCTCAATGGGAATCCACGGCAGGTCCCTGTATTCCTCCCTGAGCTGCCGGCCCAGAGGGTAGTCAAAAATAGCGGGTTCATAGTAAACTGCGTCAAATTTCATGGATGCGCCTTCCTCCTGATGAATTCATGGTCAATATGGGAATGGGTTTCAATGTCTTGTTTTTAGTATTTAACATTCCCAAAATCCATGAAGTTATCAATGGTAAAGCGGGTGTTTTACGCTCCTTTTCTCAAGCCCCTTCTTTATTACACTTATCCATATTTTTATATCACTGTTTCTCATCCAACCGATACCGCAGAACCATCATTCCCCTATTATCTGCACCTGCACCTGGCGTTCCCGGCCACAGGTCTGATCCAAATCCACAAAATAGATATGGCCAAAGCTTCCCAAATCCAACTTTCCATCAATCAGTACAATGGTTTCGCTTCTTCCCAAAAAAACGGAACGCAAATGGCCATCTGTATTCAGTGTCTGCGGCTTATCCTCACCGTGTTGCCTGGAAAATTCCGTAAGCTCCGGACCCGGATGCATATATTGGCCTTCCTTACGACAGGTAGGGATCATCCGTTCCATTATGTCACATAAATCCTGCTGCAGATATTCGAGCCCTGTGTACGTCTTATCAAACGAACATTCCTGTGTCATCACGGAACAGGTGGTATGATGGGAATATACCACGCATATCCCGTTCTGTATGCCTGATTGATTCACTATCTCCTGAACCCGGCCGGTTACCATGTGAAAGGTAGGCCGCATACCAGCAGATTTCACCTGAAACGCTTCCCTGTATATTGTCATAACACCCTCCTTACGGTCTGGCTTTCCGCCTGTATATCATCAAAAGCCTTTCGTACATTGCTAATCATCTCATCAACCATGGCGCATGGATTTAAGGCTGTGCATACCCCGGAAGCTGCCCCCACGCCTTCTGCGCCTGCATATATGGTCCGGTATACATGTTCACCACAGCTGATTCCAGCTGCCTGCTCCACAAGAATATCAGGATAAACCGCTTTTACTGCATGTGTGGACTGATATATAAATTCCAGATTACTGACTTTTCCGCTTCCAATCAGCTCTGAGGGCTCCGGATTGATAATATCCGGATGAAACTGTGCCAGTGCTTTTGCCTCCTCTATGGTATCCGCGCATGCAAATGTAAGAAGCTCCAGCTCGTTCGCCCGCTTAATGGTTTCACGTATTGAAACTAAAGTCATCGGACGTTCACAGTGGTTCAGCACCACGCCGCTTGCCCCTGCCGCTTTAACGGCTTCCGGCAATACATCTGCAATCCCCCGTCCCGGGCGCAGCGTATCCATATAAGGGGCAAACACAATTAAGTGCTCTGTATTTTCCGCCACTCTTCTAATTTCTGTGTAGGGCGACAGAAACAGCACATCGATATCATACTTGGCGGCAGCCGCGTCCGCGGCCTTTGCCAATTCCAGCACCCTATCTCCATAAAGATAATTTTTGACTCCCACTTCAAAAAATGGGGTCCTGATTTTTTTCTTCATCTAAAATAACCATCCTGTCTTTTCTACTTTAGCCTTTGACAGCTCCCGCTGTCAGCCCGCTTACCAAATGCTTCTGGAAAAACATGAACATGATTACCACAGGCATGGTTGCCAGGACAGCACCCATCATTATTTCATTCCATGGTGTGGAATACTGCCCCATATAGGAGGCCAGCCCTACGGAAAGCGTCCACAGCTTATTATTTTCCACCAGCGTATACGCATAGAGGTACTCATCCCATGCTATGATAAAAGACCATGTGGCGGTTGCCACAATACCCGGCTTCAGCATGGGTATCAATATAAAAAACAATGTCCTCATTACACTGTACCCGTCAATTGCCGCTGCTTCTTCCATTTCCCTGGGTATTGAATCAAAAAAACCTTTGAGAAACCATATACCAATGGGCATTGTGGTTGCCGTATAAATTATCACTAAAACAGTTAAGGTATTTGTCAGGCCTATCTTGGCGAAAATTATATATAT
Source organism: Clostridia bacterium (assembly GCA_021201905.1). Taxonomy (GTDB): domain Bacteria; phylum Bacillota; class Clostridia; order Lachnospirales; family Lachnospiraceae; genus Enterocloster. The sequence continues at coordinate 17,901 of JAJQEA010000057.1, read as the reverse complement.
GGGAATGGACAGCAACACCGGAGGCAGCATCTGCGTCAACAGAACAAGAAATATCATGGCAGGTTTACCCTGATAGCTGAAACGTGAGATGCTGTAGGCCGCCGGAAGTGCAAAAAGCGTTGACAGAACAGTTGAAATAATACCCACGTAAAGAGAGTTCCTCATCCATTGAAGGATAGCACTATTTTTAATATAATCCAGATATGCAAACGGCGTAATCTGAGGAAAGAAACTGGGCGGATAATGGAACAATCCTTCCAATGGCTGCAGCGAGGTATTCAACAACCAATAAAATGGAAACAAGGAAATAAGGCATACACATATGACCATGACATAACTGAGACTTTTCTTTAATTGCTTTATGGTATTCATTCGTATCCTCCTTCCCTTAATCGTTGTTTACATCTGTGATAAATACCCTGTAGTAGAAAAAGCTGAAAATCAGGGATACCATGAGACAGACTACACCAATGGACACGCCATAACCCAGTTTGCTGAATTTAAACGCATTCAGATATGTAAAGATTGAAAGGGTTGCCGTCTGATCAGAGGGTCCTCCCATAGTCAGCAGCCAAATTATTACAAAATTTGTAAAGGACCATATTGTCAATAAAAGTACCAATACGGAATTCACATATTTCAATCCGGGCAATGTGATATAGAAAAACCGCCGAAATGCGCTGGCACCGTCAATGGAAGCTGTCTCGTACAATTCTCCGGATATCGTCTTCATACCTGCAAACAGAATCAGACAACTCAATGGATACTGCTTCCATATGGTAACCAGCATAATGGCAATGATTGCAAACTTCGGATCTGAAAACCAGCTGAAATTCATTGGAATCAAATGCAGAGAAGAAAAAAGATAATTGATGCATCCATATTGAGGGTTCAGCATCCATTTCCAAATCAATACCAAAACCACCTGCGGGATTGCCCATGGCAATATCAGGATTGCACGAAACAGCGGTTTCATTCTAAGTTTCATATTCAGAATCAGGGCAGCCCCCAGTCCAATCACATAGGTAAGGAACACACCCAAAACCACATAAATCAGTGTGGATCTGAAAACCTTCCCCAGACTGGGTGAAGTGAAAAATTTTTTATAATTGTCCAGTCCAACAAAATGATACGATGACAGGGAAAGCATATTCGCATCCGTACCGCTTAAATACACTGCATACGCAACCGGTATCAGCAAGGCAGCTGTGATGACCGCGATGGACGGCGCAATTAACAGATATGGCGTCTGGCGTTTAGCAAGATTCCTTACACCGCTGTTTTTTTCTTTTCGTCATTTTTCTACAACCACCTTTATCGAAGGATTGCTCAGTTTATATTCATATGCAAGAGGTGCCTCCGGGAACCGGAATACCTTGCTGACCAACGGTTTTGTCAGGATCTTACCCTCCTCCACCAGATCCCGCGCTTTGATGAAATCTTCTTCTGAGTACAGATAACTGGTTTCCAGAGTAATCTCTTTGCAGAGCAAATCCACCAGATGGAATTCAAAATCCGATTTTGGTATTCCCACTGTTTTAATCATTCCGCCCTTTTTTACCATTTTTATGGCAAGATTCATGGTAGCCGGATTGCATACCGCGTCAATAACCGCATCCAGAGGCTCATCCCCTAAAAATTCACAAATTGACCTTTCCGCATCCTGCTCCTGAGAATGAATCACACAGTCACTGCCAAGTTTTTTGAGATATCCAGTGAATAGCTGCTGACATCCATGGCTATCGTCCTGTTTCCCTGCTGTTTTAATACCTGCATGCAAAGCATACCTATGGTTCCCTGTCCGATGACCAGAACATTTGAATCCCTGAGATTACCTACCGTATGGACAGCCACTGCCGACGGCTCTATCAGTGTTGCATCTATCATTCCCAGATTGGGACTAATAGGAACAAGGTTACGGATGGGAACCTTGACCTCGCCTTGGAAAGCGCCTGTGACCTCCCCGCCAATCACATAAGCTTCATCACACAGATACCGATGGTTTCGGTTACAGTGATAACAATTCCCACAGCCCACGACTGGATTGACTGTAACCCGTTCACCGATGTGAAAGCCGCACGGGTTCCCAAGAGCCTTAATGACTCCTGAAAATTCATGACCCTGGACTCTTGGGGGGCTTAATACAGGATTCTCACCCAAATAGACATGCATCTCAGAACCACAAATTCCCACTGCGCTTACATCTACCACAGCCCATCCTTTTTTCCGGCTCACCCAGTTCCGGTATTTCTTCACATATCACGTCTTTAATTCCGTTTAATTTAACCTGTAGCATCCCAATTCTCCTCCTTATCAGCGGATAAGCCCGCCTGAATGCAGGCTTATCCAAAATCTCAGCCGTATATTAATCAAAAAGCTGCATCGCCTCGTCCTGAGCGGCATTGAGTGTTTCTGTTATATCTGCATTTTCATATAAAATACGTTCATATGCCGTATATAAAATCTTCTGGACTTCCGGCAGAAGGTTTCCGCCGATTCCTTCCGGATTATTCATAACCGCCTCATTCTGATGCTCTGCATATTTTTCCATCCATGGCCATTTATCGTAAATACTGTTGCTAAATGTCTCGTCTGCAAAAATATCATTTCTGGCGGTGCCAAACCCCGTAATTTCCACCAGTTTCTGCTGCTGTTCTTTTGAACATAGGAATTCTATGAATTTAGCGGCCTCCGCAGGATATTTACTTGACTTACTCACAGAAAGTCCTTCAAAGAATGCAGCACAATGCTGGGTAGGGAATGGCAGGTCAGCAACTGCATAATCGTCTGTCAATGATGGGTCCCATCCACAAGCCATGGAATATAAAAATTGCCCGTCTATAAGAGTCCCTACGTTACCCGTAGCAAACATCTTGCGGTAAGTCCCTTTATCCGTTTCCTTTACCATTACGTCCGCATCATACAGTTCCTTCAAATAGGTAACCGCCTTAACCACCTCCGGAGAATTCAGCGCCGGTTTTCCGTTCTCTCCATAATGGCCGCCCAGTCCAATAATCCAAATCGAAAGGTCAATGCTGCCTTCTGACCAATTTCCCGGATTAATCATGGCTGCATAGCCGTTTACATTATCAAGGGCGCTCAGCTTCTTTGCCATATCCACAAACTCTTCCGGAGTCTTGGCATACTCTGCAATCCCGGCTTTCTCCAGCACGCTTGGACGGTACATCGGAAGATAAAAACCCATATCAGTAATCACACAGTAGGTTTTTCCTTCTTTCCCGCAGTTAAGTACATCTTCTATCTGTATCGGACTATAATTGGAGGTGATATCATTCATATCAATATACTCATCCAGTGGAAGAATTGTATCCGCCTCAACATACTTGCTCAAATTGGTATTGGTCAATGCAAAAATATCCGGTGCGTCATTTGATGCAATGGACGTATCAAGTTTATCCCAAAATTCATTGTATCCAATCGCGTATCCGTTGATTTTTATGTTTGGATTCTCCTTTTCAAACTCTTCGATTGCCGGATTAATCCACTCCGACAGAGCCTCGCCATGGCTGAAAAACCAGTGGGGGAAATTAAGTGTAATCTGCTCTTCCTTCCCATCCGCTCCAGCCTCCGCTGCAGCCGCGCTGTCCGTCTGACCAGACTGGGCGGTTTCCGTCTTACCGCATCCTGATAAACCATAAACAGCTAAAGTCCCTACTACCCCTGCTAATACCAAGTACTTCTTATTCATATAGTTTTCTCCTCTCCTAAAAACAGATTTTCCCCTGCTACTCTCCCATTATCTGTATCTGCACTGTGCGCTCCCTTGCCCTTACCTGATCAAAATCCGCGAAATAAATTCTGCCAAACTCTCCCAGTACCATTTGACCATCCACCACAGGAACAGTTTCAGATCTTCCCATAATGACAGACCTTAAGTGCGCGTCTGTATTCAGACTCCAAAACGCTTCCTCATTCCGTTCCCTGGCCGCAATCTCAATATGCTTTGGCCCGGAATGCAGATACTGGCCTTCTGTCAGGCAGGTTGGAACAAGCCCGGTCAGGACATTGACTAAATCCTGCAAAATCAGCTGCGTTCCATGATATGTCACATCATCGGATTGTTCCTGAATCAGGACGCTGCAAGTAGTGTGCTGTGAATAGACAAGAACGCTGCCATTTTGGATTCCCGACTTTCCCACCATCTCTGCAATCTGATCCGTAATATCATGGAATGTGGGACGCCGGTCTGATTGAATGCCGATTACTTCATGAACTACCATCTCTTTTTTCTCCTTATCATTTTATTTACAGACGCAGAACGTCTGATATCATTCCCTTTTACTTGTGTCTTTCCTGTTATCCGATTCAAGCTTCAACAGACGGGCCGCATTTTCATAAAACAAACCGGATTTGACTTCTTCGCCAAGTTTCATCTCGTCCAACAAATCCAATATCACATCCATCTGTTCATACAGAAAAAAGGTATAACCTGTCTCTGCCTGTTCCCCCTCCTCATGGGTGTTCCATGAATACGGTTCACGTACCAGGTTTATATATGCCTGTTCTGTCCACCTTCTCCGTCCATGCCAAAGCATAATCGGGGCATCTGTCCCATAAAGAATCTGTTTAAGAGGCAGATGTTCAAAGGCAAGGCGGTATACATCCGGGTTCAGTACTGCAGCCGTATCAAAATAAAAACCAGCAATATCGTCCCCCATCTGTTCCAATGCGTGTTTCAGATAAACCGGGTTAAAAGAACGTCCAAAATGAGCAATCACAATTTGAATATCCGGGTACTTCTGCCGCATTTCCAACAACTCCTTTACATTATCGGAGCTGGCGATTCTCTCCTTTCTTGGAAGGTGAATGACCACCGTCTTGTGATGCCTGTTTAATATATCCAACTGCCAATGAGGCATAAAACGGAAGATGCTGATTTCTGCTCCTTTTACACTGGAAACCAAATCCGGATACGGTTTAAAACCGCAAAACTCCGGAAGCTGCTCTTCGATATATGTCTCTGAAAAATCCGGCCTGACCGCCATGAAAGGGGTAAGATACCCTCTTTTTTTCTGTTCCAGCAGGTAATCGTTATTCTCTTTTAGCTGCGCCTCCTGGATGGGCCACGGAAATCCGGCTATGGTATACTCTACGTCAGGAAATAGCCGCCCCGCATAGCAGTAGGCTGTTTCGCACGGCAGAATCAGGCCACATTCAAACGCCCAGTCTGAATGAATTCTTTCTTCTGAAATATCGGGTATATGTTCAGGCAGATTAATATGTACATGAAAATCAAATATTTTATCCGGAATCCTGTGACTCAGATTTTGCTCATAAAAGGTTTTATCGATTGAAGTCATTTCAAGCTTCGGACATTCAGGCTTCATGCCTCCACCCCCTGCGCTCTCATATCATAAAATTTTTTCAGACACTCAAATCCACTATGATAATCCTGGCGGATCTTTTTATACAGGACTTGTGCTTCCTGATTGGGTTCAACACAAACTACATTCTGGCGGAATGCGTCTGCCGCCTGTTCAAAATTCTCATAGTACCCTGCTCCTTTTGCCGCTATGATTCCTGCTCCGATTGCCGCCGCATCAGCATTGTCGTATACTTCGACCGGAACACCGCTGATATCCGCAATCATCTGGGTCCACACCTTACTTTTAGATGCGCCTCCCACAAGCTTGATTGTATGAATTTTCATCCCCAGCTTCCGATACGAATCCAGTACCTCGCAGATTTCGTATACAACCCCCTCCATAACAGCCCTTGCCATATGATACCTGTCATGAAACAGTGTCAGCCCCACAAAAGCACCTCTGCTGTTCTTCGACCAATACGGACAAGTAGTCCCCGCAAGATGAGGATAGAATAACAAACCGTCTGCCCCGGCTCCCCGCCTCTCAATCATAAGGTTCATGGTTTCATATGTCTCTTTATAATCTTCACAGGATGCCACCTTATTCTTGAACCAGTCCATACTGACTCCTCCGGTTTCAAGAGAAGCCATCATGCCAAACCGGTCCGGTACTATATGCATACATGGCGAACTAAATGTATCCGTATCAAATACAAGACGATTTGTCACCGCAATCAGTACCCACGCAGTTCCAGTTGAAAGCATGATATCCCCTTCATGTATCGCCCCCAGTCCCAGGGCAGCACAGTACTGGTCATATCCCCCGTTAATTACCATGGTATCCTCTGCCAATCCCAGATCCAGAGCCGCTGCTTTTGTCAGTTTTCCAATGACCGTGCCAGCCGGTTCTAATTGGGGCAAATTTGCCCTCGATAACTGTAAATCGTTAAATACTGACAAATCCCAATCCCGGCTATGAAGATTCTCCATGTTGGTAATACCCTCATTGGTAAAGTCGGATACCGCCTTACCGGACAGCCGCAGATTCAAATAATCCAAAGGTGAAAGAAATAATGCTGTCTTTTCAAATAAATCCGGTTCATGAACCTGCATCCATTTGATTTGGGCCAGATTATAGCCGTCATTCAGCCTCCATCCGGTGTTCAGATAATAATAATTCTGCTCTTTTCCCCTGCAAAGCTCCTCCGCTTCCCTTTTGGCCCTTCGGTCCAGCCAGCTGACAGCCCTTCGGACAGGTTTTCCATCCTTATCTACAGCCACCGTCGTACCTCCCTGAGCCGAAACGCTGATGGCTGTAATCTGGGATGAATCCTTCAGGACCGCCGCACACTGTCTTACCGTATCTGCCGCTGCACAATACCATTCAGACGGATCCTGCTCCGCATAGTCCGGACGGTCGCTCACGATTCCATATCCGCGATATGCTATCTTTACGATACTGCCGGTTTCGCTGAACAAAAGGGCTTTGGTTCCAGTCGTACCAACATCAATCCCAATCAGATATTTCATATGTATTCCCCCTTTTCTTAATCATAACACACGTTTTGCCGATGTCAAGCACAAAATGACTAAATATGTCATTTTATGCTTCATTTTTTCAATATTATTGAATGGGGGGGGGGGGTGGGGGGGGGGGGGGGGGGGGGGGGGGGGGGGGGGG
>JAJQEA010000057.1:0-10884 GCA_021201905.1 Clostridia bacterium | reverse complement strand
TATTCTTCATTTTTTAAAAATTATTGAAAAACCCCCCCCCCACTTGTAGGTTACTCTTCGCCCTTTTATGACTGTTTTTTGCCCGCTTTTCCTTATTTTGATTGTTTCGTTCACTTTTTCAAGTCTTTTACATTGACATCGACCTAATATCTGATATAATGAAACTAAATTAACATGACAGGAACAATCAATATTAAGGGAGTAATACTTAAATGGGAAAAAAGGATAAGCGGATGCTTGAATTTCAAAATGAATTAAAACGTCAAAAAAGTTTAAAGGTCAGTGATATAGAATCTCTTTTTCATGTTTCGGAATCAACTGCGCGCCGGATGTGTGCCGAACTGGAGGACAGCGGATGTGCTGTCCGGACCTTTGGAGGCATCCAGTATCTTCCAGAACAGTATAAGGACACCTACCAATCCTATTCCTTTGAGGTCCTTACCGCACAATATGCATCTGAAAAGCAGCGAATCGGGGCCTATGCTGCCGGATTAGTAGAGCCGGGCGATACCATATTTTTATCCGGCGGTACCACCGTCTACCAATTTGCCCTGTATCTGTCCAGACTTTTATCAGAGAGGGAGATTCCTGACCTGAACATCATGACAAATTCCATAGCAAATGCGGAAATCTTATCTGCTTCAGCCCGTGTTATATTGACCGGAGGGGAATATCGTCCCAGCCGCCGCGACACAGCAGGCTTGATTGGCGAAAAATCAATCAGCAATGCACGCTTCAGCAAATCCTTTATAGGACTGGATGGTATCGACATATCTGACGGACTCATGACATGGGATATTGAAACAGCACGTATTGGCCAACTTACCATCAAGCGTTCCGACCAGGTGTACCTTCTGACTGATTCCAGCAAATTTAAAAAGCGTACTTTTATTAATTACGAGGAATTGTCTCCTGATTATACAATCATTACCGACAGTAACCTGCCGCAGGAAATTCAGGATAACGCACATAAGACTGGCCAGTCCCTCATCATAGTATGAGATGTAAAAAGCCAAAAATCCCCCGGCAAAAGATACACCCTGCCGGGGGATAAAAACATATAACACGATATTGATTCATTTTACATTTCTTTACTCTTTTTTTGTATTCTCAGACTGTTTTTCAGATGTTTTTGGTTCTTCATTTTCCCAGGCACTAAGAGCCGTCTCCAGCGACCAATCGTCAAACTCATCACTGTCACTGGTAAAATACAAATCATCACCCTCAAAAAACATCTCGTCTTCCATATGGCTCTTTTTTTCATGCTTTGCATAATTACCTTTTACGGTGTGATTGCCTTTTAAAGCGTGACTATCCTTTGGAGCATGATTGTCCTTTACAGCATAATTATCCTTCACATCATTCCTGCTATTCATTTCCGCCTGTATGCAGGCCAAAAAACGCTCCCCGTATTTCTCATACTTAAACTCTCCCACGCCTGAAACATCCAGCATCCCGGCTTTCGTAACCGGCTTCACGATGCACATATGGGTCAGCGTCTTATCTGAAAATACGATATAGGGCGGCACCTTTTCTTCCTTTGCAATCTCTGTCCTGACGGCGCGCAGCTTCTCAAACAGCGTTTCGTCTGCCTCTGTAAACTCTGCGCCTCCCGCTCCGGACAGGCCCGCTGCCCCTGCGGCCAGCCCCTTCCGGCCTTTTCTTCCCTTTCCGGCACTTGCGCCGGCCCCTTTGGCGGGATGCTCCGCTTCCCTGGCCATCTTCATGGCCACCGGCTCTCCCTCTTCCAGGATCCCCTTTGACTTTCCTGTCAATTTTACAATCGCGTACTCATCGTTTGTCACTGCCAGATATCCGTTCAGCATGAGATGGTTCATAACCTGGCGCAGCCTGTAGGCCGGTACCTTTGCCAGCTCCCCGTAATGCGGGTTCTCATCCATCCTGTAATTGCGTATCTTGGCTGTGTTGGCACCGTGTACCGTGTCAATAATCACATTGGTTCCGTACCTCTGCCGGCAGCTCTCCACACATCCAATGAGTATCCGGGAAATATCCGTCACATCCACTGTCTCAAACTGGCTCAGGCAGTTGGAGCAATTGCCGCAGTAATTGCTTCCATACTCCCCAAAATATCTCAGTATGTAATCTCTCAGACATTCATTGGTAAAGCAGTAAAAGGTCATCTTCCGCAGTCGGTCCCGGTCCCGCTCCATAACGATTTCCCGGGTTATGGGATCCAACGCCTCGTTGTCCTGGTTATGGTCAATAAAAAACTGATTTGTTACCACATCCTGTCCGCCGTACAGAAGGATGCACTCCGAAGGCTCACCATCCCTTCCGGCCCTGCCGGCCTCCTGGTAATACGATTCCATGTTTTTAGGCATGTTATAATGCACCACAAACCTGACATTTGACTTGTCAATCCCCATGCCAAAGGCATTGGTGGCAACCATAATCTGGGCCCGGTCATATATAAAATCCTCCTGGTTATGCCTGCGCTCACTGTCGCTTAAGCCCGCGTGATACCGGGTAACGGAAAATCCTTCCCGAATCAGCTGGCTGCAAACCTCCTCCACCACTTTCCTGGTCAGGCAATAGATAATACCGCTTTCCCCCTTATGGCGCTCCAGATAATTTACCATGGTGGCATATTTATCCTTGGGGGACTGTACGCCGAAGTAGAGATTGGGCCGGTTAAAGCCCGTGGTCATGACCTGGGGATTTCTGAGCATGAGTATGTCAATGATGTCATCCCGCACCTGGGCTGTGGCAGTGGCTGTAAACGCGCTGACAACGGGCCGGACCGGAAGCTGGTTGATGAAATCCACTATCTTCAGATAGCTGGGCCTGAAATCCTGGCCCCACTGTGATACGCAGTGGGCCTCGTCCACGGCTACCATGGATATCTTCACCTGGCTGCTCAGTGCAAACCGCAGGAAATCCTCAGACATCAGGCGCTCCGGAGCCACATAGATAATCGGATATCTGCCGGCCCTGGCCAGGTCTAATACCTTGTAATACTGGGAGGCTGTCAGCGAGCTGTTGATGTAGGCAGCCAGGATTCCCACCTGGTTTAAGTTGCTTACCTGGTCCTTCATCAGGGAAATAAGTGGGGAAATGACCAGGGTGATTCCATCCATCATAAGGGCAGGGATTTGGTAACAGAGGGATTTTCCGGCCCCGGTGGGCATGACCCCCAGTACGTCCCTTCCTTCCAGAATGCTCTGGATCAGCACATCCTGTCCATCCCTGAATGTGTCATAACCAAAATAATGTTTTAATATTTCATATTGTGTCATAATAAAAACTCCTCTTGATTGCTCAGGCATAAAAGAACCCAGTGGCCCCTGTTCCCGGCGTTTAGCGCCAGTCTTATCTTCAGCTGTGCTTCAAAACCATGGAAAAATGGCGAATTCGCCCCGCAGCGGACCTGCTGCCCAAAGCAGATTAAACCGATTAAACATATAGATGTAATTCATTATAACAAATCTGAAATAATAAAACAATGGTGATTTATATGCCGGAACCACCCGGAAGAATGCCCCGGAAGGATGCTGTTACACCTTTCACATCAGCAGAGCCTTTGGGAAACCAGCCGTTCCAGCAGCAGAGGTATCTCCCCGCTGTCCTCCGCCAGCAAATCCCCGTCCCCAAACTCATCCGCGCCGCCATATCCGTACCTGCACCCGATAAACGCTGTCTGGTTGGCCTTTGCCGCTTCCCTGTCATAGAAACGGTCCCCTACCATACAGCACCAGTCCGCACCGGCCCGCTCCATCAGCACGGCCAGGCTGTCTGCCTTGTCCTCCCTGGAGGTCAGGCCCTGTATATAGTCAAAATACTCCCTTATGGACAGTGCTCCCAGCACATCCTCCAATTCCTCTTCCTTGGCGTTGGAACAGATCGCCAGCACGTACCCCTGCTCCTTTAGCTCCCCAAGCATTTCCGGGACTCCGGGATAGGTCTGCGCCCTCTCACGCATCAGGGGAAGCCAGTGCCTCTCCACGGCACGGTAAAAGCGAATGAAGGTTTCTTCGCTGTCATCCCCCAGAAAGAACAGGCTGTCCTCCCGGAAGGGGGCGCCGAACCTGGAGCGTATCACGCTCTCCGGAACAGCTCCTGCCCCCAGCTTCTTAAGGGCATACTGATAGGCAGCGACTGCGTATGTATGTGTCATGTTCAGTGTCCCGTCCAAATCGAACGCCACCAGCTTTGTCATTTTCCTTCCCTCCTAGAAAATACCAATCCAGCACCCGGCAATGCAGATTACAAAAATGCCCAGAATAATGGCAATGGTTTTCACATTCCGGTTAAACAGCCACACGCAAAGGAATGTGGCTCCCAGGGGGAAGCAGTCCGGGAAAAATCTGGTCAAAGATGGACTGCAGGGTAGTCTCTGTACCGGAAAAATGGAAGGTCAGGGATGTCTGCAGCGTCACCATGGTTCCTATCATAGCTCCTATAACCGTAAGCCCCAGTATGGAGGCACCGTAGGACAGCTTTTCAATCAGATGGTTCTCCGCGGAGTTTTCCAGGAATCTGGTTCCCATCTTATAACCGGCATTGCCGGTAATGTACTTGGTAAGAAAATGGATGGCCGTGTACAGGAAGAAATACAGAAGGGCTCCCAGTATGCTGCCCTGCTGGGCAAACGCAATGCCGATTCCGGCGGTGATGACGCGGAATGTACCCCAGAAAAAGGAATCGCCAATGCCGGATAACGGGCCCATGAGTCCTACCTTCAGGTTGTTAATGGACTCCTTATCAAAGCTCTCCGATTTTGCGCATTCCTGTTCCATTGCAACAGACAGGTCAATGACAAAGGGAGACACATGGGGCGTGATATTAAATGTCTCTGTGTGACGGTGCAGCGCTTCAAAGTAATCATCGTCCTTTGGATAAATCTTCCTCAGAGGCTTTTCAATGGAATACATAAATCCATAGGCCATCATTTTATCAAAGGACCAGGAGGACTGCATGGTAAAGCTTCTCCAGAACACACTGCGCAAATCCTTCTTTGTTATAAGGGAAGTTTCGTTTGTCTCCTGCATTTAAAAATCCTCCTCTTCTTCAAATCTCATATTTCCCACCGCAATAAGCGCCATACACAGTCCGGCCACCGCAACTCCAATCACATCCATATTTATGTACATGACTGCTATGAATCCCAGGAACAGGTAAGGCATCAGTTTTTTATTGCCCATCATCTTAATCAGAAGGGCGAGACCCACACAGGACAGCACGCCTACCGCCACGTCAAACCCGTTTAACACGACCTGGGGAATCAGCTTGATAACCGCATTGATGCTGCCTGCGCCAAAATACATGGCAAAGAACACCAGGAGCATGGATGGAACGCCTACCATCAGCGGCAGTGTGATGAGATGCCACATGTTGGCCCTTCTTAAATTTCTCTGGGCCAGGGCCTTCTCAATCTGTTTGCCGCCCCAGTTGGCGCCTATGGCATAGCACCCATTTCTCCACATCTGCAGGAATATGGACAGGGGCAGAGCCAGTGCAACGGCTGTCCCCACTCCCTCCCCGCTTTGGATGGCAATGGCTGTTCCCAGCACGCTGGAGGCATACACCTCCGGCGGCGTGGCGCTCCCTACCATAATAGATCCCATAAACATCAGTTCCAGCGTGGCGCCTATCATGATTCCGGCCTGGAAATCCCCCAGAATCAGACCCACTATGGGCGCGGTAAATAACGGCCTTCCCATCATGGATGCCCCAAATGTATATTCGTCAATGGCAGCCAGAAAAGCCACGATTGACACCAGTATTGCCTGAAGCATAATCCTTCTCCCTTCTCTGTCCTCTAACTGATTCGCCTTATTATATCAATGTCATTGCATCCGTCTCTTTATCCGTCGGCACTGCCCGGCATTCCACCACTGCCCCGGCCTGCGCCATGGCGCGGATGTTCCTGATGTCATGGTCGTCTACTGCCAGGGAATTGGTGATGATCCTGCGGCTCTCCGTCTTTTTCATATTGCCCAGATTGATGTGGTCCACATCCTTTACATGCTCCACCAGCTTCAGGGCATCGTCCGTATTGCCCACGATGACAAACACCTTATACTTATCCGTCTTTGTCCCGTTTAAAAGGACAATGGCGTCCGCCACTGACTTTATGGAAAATTTGATTCCCGCCGGCGCGGCCAGCTTAAGGGTGGTGGCCCGTATCTTATCCGCCGCAGCCTCATCATTTACAACCAGGATGCAGTCAGCCCCCAATGAATTGGTCCAGGCAAAGGCCACCTGTCCATGCACCAGTCTCTCGTCCACTCTTGTCATCTTAATCATACGAAATCCTCCTCGCTCTCTTCAACGGCCTGCTCCATCAGGCCGTTGATAAACACACACCCTTCCCTGGCTGCCTGTATTCCCTGTTCAATCAGCTCCCGCGTATCCACGGCGCTGTCCAGCATGGGCACCATGGCCAGCAGCATGGGCGCATTGACACCGGCCAGGACGTAAATCCCCGGATGGGAGATATGCCCGGAGAAAGCATTGGCCACGCTGCCGCCCAGCACATCCGTCAGCACAATCAGCTCGTCCCCGTCCTTCAGCTCATCCGCCGCAGCGGCCGCTTCCCTGTCCATATCAAAATCCGGTGTGGTATACGCGCTCAGGACACCTACCTTTTCATTTTCTCCCAGGACAAAATCCATGGTCTGCTTCAGTCCTCCGGCAAATTCACCGTGAGTCGCAATCAATATCTTTCTCATGGGGCAATCTCCTTTTCTGTTTCTTAATACTCCACTGTCCTGCAATATCTGCGTATGTCCAGGCTGTGGTCCTTCACATGTTCAAAATGAGCGCTGACACGCTCTAACTGGGTGGACATGACCATGGGGGAAACATACTTCCTCATGTCGGCGTCAATCCCCTCCAGAGGATAATCCATGGTATCCCATACCTGCACCACATCGGAATACTTCCTGACGAAGTGTTCCACCCTGTCAACCAGGGGGCGTGTCTCGTCCTCCCCTTTAAAGAGCATAAAGCTCATGTTCTTATCCGTCATCTCCACTGTGCCGTGGAAAAATTCAGCCGCATGAATGGATTTGGTAGGAATCCAGAGCATCTCCTCCAGCACGCACATGGCAAAGCAATATGTCTCTCCCCAGGTGTTGCCGGCTCCCACGCACATATGGAATCCCGTATCCTTATGCTTCTTTGCAAAGGCAAGGGCTCTCTCGTCGTTCTGCTCCCGCACCTTTAATAGCACCTCCGGCATCTTCCGAAGTGTTTCCACAAACCGCCCGTACTGGGGAAATTCTCCGTTTTGCAGCATCAGCCTGGCTCCCAGGGCAAAAAACTGTATATGGAGCTCCTCCACCAGATTATCATTGCAGGCTGCATTCTCAACCACATAATCCGATACAGCCGCCAGAGGCGCGGTCCTGTCCCCCACAAAGGAAATCACTGTGGCTCCGATGCTTCTGGCATACTCTGCCGCCGCGATTGTCTCTTTGGTGGTGCCTGATAAGGAGGCTGCGATGAAAAGAGAATCCTTAGTCAGTGATCTTGGCTTTGCGGCCAGCAGCTCCACCACAATTTCATGATACCATACCAGAGTGGAGTTTGTTTTTAACATGTATGCCAGGGGACTGATGATGGCATAGGTGCCTCCCGTCCCAACCAGATAGATGTTTTTATATCCCAAATCGCTCACCTTATCTGCAATCCTGTTAATCTCGTCTATCTGTGCCACTGCTCCATTTAATGTTTTTAAGAAATCCTCATTTTGAAAACCGTACATCATAATCCTCCTCATAATTTGATAAACTGAATTTTATGTATTTACCTGGATAGTGTTTGTACAAACCATCTTGTGTTTTTAATATACCAACATCATTCATCTTTGTCAATACCATTTTTCGTACCAATGATATTTTATTTTATACAATGCTGCATTTTCCTGTTTCTTTTTTTCTAAAATATGATATAATGAGGCAAGGGCATTGAATCGCGCTAATCCGGAAACCGGACGGTTTCAGACACGGTAAAGAACGGTTTCAGTCCTGATAAAGAATAAATGGATACCCGGCATGGAGGAAGCGGATGCAGAGGAGACAGATGCAGAGCAAACAGATACAGAGCAGTCAGACACAGAGCAGTCAGACACAGAGGCAGACACAGAGACAGACAAAATCAGAAGCATTTACCCGGACGTTAAAAGACAGGATAGAGGATGGAACCTATCCCTATGGTACCGCCCTGCCCGCTGAACGCGAGCTGGCCGAGAGCTTTGGGCTTAACCGTTCCACCGTAAGGGCTGCCATCCAGACCCTGGTGGAGGAAGGATTGTTAAAAAAGGTCCAGGGCAAGGGAACGTTTGTGATGCGCCATGACAAGGACAATGCCTGCACCCATTTCCGGGGTATGAGCGAGCTGCTTAAAAATCACGGATATATTCCCTCCTCCAGGATTTTATATACCGGTCCCACGGCAGCCGGGTACAAGCTCTCCCATCTGCTGCAGGTGGATGAAGATACGGTGCTGTACCGCATCATGCGTCTGCGCCTTGGCAACGGACTGCCTGTATCCATTGAGAATACCTTTGTTCCCTATGAACTGATTCCTGATATAGAGGGTATTGATTTCCAGATATACTCGCTGTATGATGCATTTGCCATGAATTCCCTCCGCATTGCCGGCATACAGCAGGTTTTTTCCACCACCCGTGTGCGCAACTCCGAGGCAAAATACCTGAACGCGGAGAATGGAAGCCCGGTGGTATCCATTGCCATCACCTCCACCAGCGAAGAGAACGGAATCATTGAGTACACCAACGCCCTGGTGCTTCCGCAGTTCTGTAAATTCTACTCGGACGGCGTTATCCAAGACAGCAAACTCAACGTATACGCGCAATCCATATAGACCACTGGTAATTTTTAACATACCAGAATAATCTTTATTCCATCGCTGCGCCGATTACCAGAAAGGGTAACCAGTATGCCAAAAGTGTTTAATCTTCTAAGTTACGACATTGCAGAATATATAGAAAAATACATCCACGAACACGGACTGAAGCCCGGAGACCGTCTGCCCACGGAACGCGAGCTGGCGGCCCAGTTGGACATAACCCGTGTCAGTGTGCGCCAGGGATACCAGCGTCTGTTAGACCAGGGAGTCATCCGTTCCGAAAATGGATATTATGTAAACCCACCCAGAACAGACCGCTCCCTGACCGCCTATTGTTTTCCCTATGGTGATTCTTATTTGCAGCCAAAGGCATTTTCCGTCAAATCCACTGAGTATATGCCGGAGGCCATCCGCAATATATGCAATAACATGCTGAATGCGGACCACAGCTCCCATCTCAACATGAACCGCTTCATTGAATATCTGTCCGATATTCCCGTGGGAATCACTTATACGGCCCAGACCAGCTCATCCATGATGTCCTTCCCCGGACTATTCTATCTGCGCTCCATGCCGGAGGAACTGAAGCAGACCCAGTATATGCGGGTCCATCAGCCCAGCCGGGACGAATATGAACTGCTGGAGCTGAGCGAGCATGACAGCATGCTGATGCTGGTAAATGGTTTCCAGTGCCAGGGCATACCCATTGCTGTCAGCGTTTCTCTCTGCGTGGGGACCAGGATGAATTTAATTGCCCCCCATCACCATATGATACCCGATGGCCAGCATGACCTACATTTTCACGCCCATCCGGAGACGGATCCGGAATAAACACGGAAGGAGCTGACCGCTATGAACATCCAAACCGCATGCGCCGCCGACGCAGGGGAAATATACCGCATCATGACCGAAGCCCGTTCTCTTGCGCCGGACCCCGGCTGGTACTGTACCGACTCGGAGGAATATATCCTGGACCACATAGTGAATCAGGAGGCGGGAATTGTTTTTAAGGCAGTGGAGCATGATTGTCTGGCTGCTTTTTTCATCATTCATTTTCCGGGCAATACCCCGGACAATCTGGGGCACTGCATGAACCTGGAACCCCGGGAGCTTGACAAGGCAGCCCACATGGACTCCCTGGCGGTCCGGCCCGGATTCAGGGGAAGGGACTTCAATATCAGCTCATGGCCCACGGGGAGCAATACCTGAGGACTGCTTCTTATTGCTACCTGATGGGAACGGTCCATCCTGACAACCGGTACAGCCTGGGCAATTTTCTCAAACTGGGATACCGGATTGCAGCCACCACTGAAAAGTACGGCGGGCTTCCCCGCCATGTATTGTATAAATCCATAAGCAGCACCGCCTCTTTTGCCGGTTCCGGGAATAATACGGCCTCTGCTTCTATATATTTAAAGTAATTACTTCTGAAACAGGACCTATCCTTTATGAAAAACAGACTCAGAAGACTTCCCATGAAGAAGCTGTTACAGACCACCCTGCTGTTCGCCCTGGCCTTTTGTGCCGGACGGCTGGCCGCCCAGGTAGTGGAATACAACCGTCCTCCCGAAGCAGTGACCACCTCAGCCGACGGCAACTGGGGACTTAGTTTCCCGGGCGAGGGCCAGATGCCCGTGGGAAATGCCACCGCGGACTATCTGAAACAGTTCAATGCCTACTATGCCCAGAATACCCAGGATAAGGTCATCTACCTGACCTTTGACGCCGGTTATGAAAACGGAAACACGGCCGCCATCCTGGATGCCCTGAAAAAGCACAATGTACACGCCACCTTTTTCCTGGTTGGAAATTATTTACAGACCAGCCCGGACCTGGTAAAACGGATGGTTGCCGAGGGCCACAATGTGGGAAACCATACCTTCCACCACCCGGATATGTCAAAAATCTCCACCAAGGAGGCCTTTGAAAAGGAACTGAATGACCTGGAAACCCTGTACCAGCAGACCACGAGACAGCCAATGAAAAAATATTACCGGGGGGGGGGGGGGGGGGGGGGGGGGGGGGGGGGGGGGGGGGGGGGGGGGG
>JAJQEA010000110.1 GCA_021201905.1 Clostridia bacterium | reverse complement strand
CCCTCTGTCTTTACGATGACGGGGGAGCCGGGGAGGCCTTTGGCGTGGAACCACCAGTCGTTGCCGGTTGCCAGCTTGAAGGTGAGCTCCTCGTTCTGGTAGTTATTCTTTCCCACGTAAATGTGGAAGCCGTCGGAGGAAATGTAGTGGAAGGGCTTGCTGGTGATTTTCGGCTTCTTGTCGCTTGAACGGCGCTTTTTGATATATCCGTACTCCATCAGCTCTTCCTTAATCTGCACCAGGTCGTTTTCAGCCAGGGCTATGTCTAGGGCGGAGCTGATGGATTCCAGATGGTCGATTTCCGCCTTGGTCTCCTTTGTCAGGTCGGTCAGCGCCTCATAGGTGCGCTTTAATTTGTTGTATTTGTCAAAGTGCTTTTTGGCATTGTCCTTTGCTGACAGCTGGGTGTCCAGGGGAATGGTGATTTCCTCGTTGGTGTAGTAGTTGAGACAGGTAAAGGATTTCTCGCCGCCGGTGAGCTCATATCCGTAGGTGCTCAGGAGTTCGCCGTATATGCGGTATTTTTCGCGTTTTTCAGTGTCTTTCAGCTGCTTCAGCTGCAAATCGTATTTTTTGTAGTTGCGCTCCAGGGCTGTCTGGACGATCCGGCGCAGGTCCGAGGACTTCTGGCGGATCCTGGTAATGGTGTCCCGGGAAGCATAGTACTCCTCCAGCAGACGGCTCATGGACCGAAAGGACTGGCTGCGGTAAGCGCCGCCCTCGTAACAGGTCAGGGGAAGGGCAGCGTATTCCACCGGGCCTCCTTCATCATAGACAATGGCCGGCGCAAAATTTCCTTCCTTCACGTCCTCCATCACCAGGGAAAAGGTGTGGTAAAGATGGAGAAGTTCTGTTTCAGACAATTCTGAGGCGCCGTAATCTGAGTCAATGCTTGCCAGGTGACATATTTCCTCGGCCATAATGGGGCTGATGCCTGTGAGATGGTTGTACAGGGCTTTCTGGACGGACATGGAGGAGGAGCCCACTGCCTGGCGGAAGGTTTCCTGGGTGACCGTAAGCGGATTTTCCTTGGCAACGGTCTGGGGGATGAAGTAGGCCCGTCCCGGAAGTACCTCCCGGACAGAGCTGACCTGGGCGGACACATGCTTGATGCTGTCGATGATGGTGCCGTCCTCCTTGCAGAAAATGATGTTGCTGTGCTTGCCCATGATTTCCACAATCAGTTTCTTGCGGCACAGGTCCCCCATCTCGTCCAGGTGCTCCAGCTCAAACTGGATGATGCGCTCCAGGCCGGGCTGGCTGATGTCCACGATTCTGGCGCTTCCGATGTGCTTGCGCAGCAGCATGCAGAAATTAGGCGCTGTCATGGGGCTGGGTTTGTTCTTGTCCGTCAGGTAGATAAGGGGAAGGCTTGCGCTGGCCGATATCTGGAGGCGGTAATTTTCCTTGTTATTTTTAATGGCTATGAGAAGCTCGTCCTTTTCAGGCTGGGCTATTTTTGAAATGCGTCCGCCTCCAAGGGCTTCCCTGAACTCATGAACCAGATTTGCTATGGTAATGCCGTCAAATGCCATATGATATACACTCCTGTGGGGCCTGTATTAACGCGGGAAATGCCCTTTGGATAGGGAAGGGGAGAAACCGGAAGGTTCTCAGCTTCGGGACATGTCCGGGCGCCGGGGCCGCTGAATATAAGAATACCATAATTTGAGGGAATAGAAAAGGCCTTGCATATGAAGTAACAGTTCAGACGCCGCGGAAATTGCTTTGTTGAACAATTTGTTGACTTGATTCCCCAGATGAATTATAATACTAACTAACTATGGATAAAAACGAAAGAGAGGCATTCGTTATGTTAAAAAGCATGACTGGTTTCGGCAGATGCGAGAATGTGACGGACGAGTACAAGATTTCTGTCGAGATGAAGGCCGTTAATCACAGATACCTGGATTTGAGTATTAAGATGCCCAAGAAGTTCAATTATTTTGAAGCTTCCATCCGGACACTCCTTAAGAAATATATCCAGAGGGGAAAAGTGGATCTATTCATCAACTACGAGGATTACAGGTCAGGCAACATGTGCCTTAAGTACAACCGGGCGCTGGCTGCTGAATATATGGAGTACTTTAACAAGATGTCGGATGAGTTCGGTATCCAGAACGATGTGAAGGTGTCGGCCCTGGCCAAGTTTCCTGAGGTGCTTACCATGGAGCAGGTGCCGGACGACGAGGAGCATCTGTGGGAAATCCTTTCGGAAGCCCTTAATGAGGCCGCTGTCAAGTTTGTGGAGTCCAGAGAGATTGAGGGAGAGCATCTTAAGAAGGATCTGCTAGGCAAGCTGGATTACATGGAAACGCTGGTGGATTTTATCGAGGAGCGTTCCCCGCTGATTTTGACAGAGTACAGGAACAGGCTGGAGGACAAGGTTAAGGAGCTCTTAAACAACACAGCCATGGAGGAGAGCCGTATTGCGGCGGAAGTTACCATCTATGCGGATAAGATATGTGTGGACGAGGAGACGGTGCGTCTCAGAAGCCATATACACAATACCAGGAATGAGCTTTTAAGCGGAGAGAGCGTTGGCCGCAAGCTGGATTTCATTGCCCAGGAGATGAACCGGGAGGCCAATACCATCCTCTCCAAGTCCACGGACCTTTCCATCTCGGACAAGGCCATTGCCCTTAAGACCGAGATAGAGAAGGTCAGAGAGCAGATACAGAACATTGAATAAGAACATCCAAAATAAGTACATCCAAATAAGTACATTGAAAAGTCAGGGAGAGCATACCATGAACCAGCAGGGAATTTTAGTAGTAGTATCCGGATTCTCCGGAGCAGGAAAGGGAACACTCATGAAAGAGCTGCTAAAGCGGTATGACAATTATGCATTGTCCGTATCCGCCACCACAAGGCAGCCCAGGGAAGGAGAAAAGGACAGGGAGGATTATTTCTTCATCAACAGGGAATATTTTCAGCAGATGATAGAGGAAGGGCGTCTGGTGGAGTACGCGCAGTACGTGAACCATTACTATGGCACGCCGAGAGACTATGTGGAGAAGAAGATGGCAGAGGGAAAGGACGTTATTCTGGAGATTGAGATCCAGGGCGCCCTTAAGGTGAAGAAGCGTTTTCCTGACGCGCTGCTGATTTTTGTGACACCGCCCAGTGCCGGGGAGCTCCGCCGCCGTCTGGTGGGCAGGGGAACAGAGACCATTGAGGTTATCAATGCCAGGCTCCGCCGCGCGGCTGAGGAGGCGTCGGGCATGGAAGCCTATGACTACCTGCTGATTAACGACGAGATTGATGCCTGTGTGGAGCAGATGCACCAGCTTATCACACTGCAGCACAGCAAGACCTGCTATCATTTGGACTTCCTGAGCAGGATGCGGGAGGAGCTTTACCACCTGGATGACAGACAGTAAACCATTTATAAAAATCATATAACAATTTGAAAGGGGAATGTAATATGTTACATCCATCATACACCGATTTAATCAACGTAGTAAACAGCGATATTGAGCCCGACGAACAACCGGTGGTACAGAGCCGTTATTCCATCGTCATTGCAGCGTCCAGGCGCGCCAGACAGATCATCGCGGGAGAGGACCCCATGGTGGCCGGAGCGGCAGGAAAGAAGCCGTTATCCATTGCCATCGATGAACTGTATCACCAGAAGGTGAAAATCCTTCCGGAGGAAGAGACAACGGAAGAGGAAGAGCAGAACGCATAAATCATAAGCCGTCTCCTGTACAGGGAAGCATTCTGGGTCATTCCCGGTGCTGCCCGGACAGAGATGGCTTAAATGTTCGTTAGGAGTTATTTTCATATGGAGAATATAAAATTATTTTGCGTATCCCTGGGATGTGACAAGAATCTGGTGGATACAGAGAAGATGCTGGGACTGTTAAACGGACAGGGCATCATTTTTACGGACGACGAGACAGAGGCGGACGTGATACTGGTCAACACCTGCTGTTTTATCGGGGATGCCAAGGAGGAGAGCGTCAACACCATCCTGGAAATGGCCCGGTATAAGGAGGAGGGGAACTTAAAGGCCCTTCTGGTGGCTGGATGTCTGGCCCAGAGGTATAAGCAGGAAATACTGGACGAGATACCTGAGGTGGACGCCATCCTTGGGACCACCTCCTACGAGGAGGTGGCAAAGGTGCTGGAGCAGGTGCTCATGGGAGGTTCAGGCAGCCATCTCTCCTGTTTCCACGATTTGAGCGAGCTTCCCCAGGTGGAAGCCAGGAGGGCGGTCACCACAGGCGGCCATTACGCCTTCCTGAAAATCGCGGAGGGCTGTGACAAGCGGTGTACTTATTGTATCATCCCCTATTTAAGGGGCCCCTACCGCAGCGTCCCCATAGAGCAGCTGGTGGCGGAGGCCAGGCAGCTGGCGGGGGCAGGGGTGAAGGAGCTGATTCTGGTGGCGCAGGAAACCACTCTTTACGGCAAGGATCTTTATGGGGAGAAATGTCTTCCGAGACTTCTTAGGGAGCTGGCAAAGATTCCTGGTATCTACTGGATCCGCATTCAGTACTGTTATCCGGAGGAAATCACGGATGAGCTCATAGAGACCATACGGACAGAGGAAAAGGTGTGTAACTACCTGGATATACCCATCCAGCATGCCAGCGACCGGATCCTCAAGTGCATGGGACGCAGGACCAACAAGGAAGAACTGATGGAGCGCATCGGAAAGCTCAGGCAGGAGATACCGGACATTGCCATCCGGACCACCCTGATTTCAGGCTTTCCGGGAGAGACTGAGAGCGACCATGAGGAACTGATGGACTTTGTCAATGAGATGGAGTTTGAGCGTCTGGGAGTATTTGCCTATTCCGCTGAGGAGGACACGCCTGCCTTCTCTTATCCCGACCAGGTGCCGGAGGAGGTGAAGGAGGAGCGCAGGGACGAGATCATGGAGCTGCAGCAGGACATTGCGTTTGAACACTGTGAGAACATGGTAGGCAGGGTGCTTACGGTCCTCATAGAAGGAAAGGTGGTGGACGAGCCGGCCTATGTGGGACGGACTTACATGGACGCGCCGAATGTGGATGGTCTGATATTTGTGAACGGGGATGTGGAACTGATGTCAGGCGACTTTGTGAGGGTTAAGGTAACAGGAGCCGCTGAATATGATTTGATAGGAGAGGTGTATGATGAATCTGCCCAATAAACTGACGATTATAAGAGTGTGTTTGATTCCGTTTTTTGTCGCGGCCCTGCTGTTCGACCACGGCAATAACTATACCATGCGTATTGTGGCAAATGTGCTGTTCATTGTGGCCAGTCTCACGGATCTGTTTGACGGCAAGATTGCCAGAAAGTACAATCTGGTGACCAACTTTGGTAAATTCATGGACCCCCTGGCAGACAAGCTGCTGGTATGTTCCGCGCTGATTTGCCTGATTGAGCTGGGCCAGCTCCCTGCCTGGGTTGTCATCATCATCATCAGCCGCGAATTCATCATCAGCGGATTCCGTCTGGTGGCGGCGGACAACGGTGTGGTCATTGCAGCCAGCTACTGGGGCAAATTCAAGACCACCTTCCAGATGACGGCTGTCATTCTGTTGATTTTCAATATTCCGGCGCTGTCCCTGGTGACCAGTCTTGTGGTTGTCATTGCGGTTGCCCTGACCATCATATCCCTGGTGGATTATGCGGCAAAGAATATCAAAATCCTGACAGAGGGAGGCATGTAGCATGACAGTGGAACTCATATCCGTGGGGACTGAGATTCTTATGGGAAATATTGTAAACAGCAACACCCAGTTCCTGGCGGAGAAATGCGCCATGCTTGGATTCGATCTGTTTTTCCAGGTCACGGTGGGGGATAATTATGACAGGATGATGTCCGTGGTGCGCCAGGGGCTTTCGCGCTCTGACATTCTCATACTGACAGGAGGCCTGGGCCCCACAGAGGATGATTTGACAAAGGAGGTCTGCGCCGATGCCTTCGGCATGCCTCTGGAGGAGGACGCCCATACCAGGGAGCATCTGAACGAATTTTTCAGGAATAACATTTACAGGCACATTCCGGAAAACAACTGGAAGATGGCCACGGTCCCCCCGGGGGCACTCGTATTGGAAAATTCCAATGGCATGGCTCCGGGCCTGATTCTGGAAAAGGACGGCAAGACCGCCATCCTGCTTCCGGGACCTCCCAATGAACTGTACCCCATGTTTAACGGGCAGGTGTTCCCCTATCTTCAGCAAAAGCAGAACGCGGTGCTGGTATCCAGCATGGTGAAAATCTGCGGATACGGCGAAAGCCAGGTGGAGGATATGCTTCTGGACCTGATTGACGCCCAGACAAATCCCACCATTGCCACCTACGCAAAGACGGCGGAGGTGCATTTAAGGATCACTGCCAGGGCGGGAAGCCGTGAGGAGGGGATGGCCCTCATTGCGCCTGTGGAGAAGGAGATAAAAGACCGTTTCAAGGAAGCTGTTTTCACCACGGATGAGCAGGTGAGCCTTGAGATGGCAGTGGCGGATTTGCTGAAACAGAAATCTCTGACCATGTGCACTGCCGAGTCCTGTACCGGAGGCATGATAGCGGCCAGAATGGTGAATGTGCCCGGAGTATCCGACGTGTTTATGGAAGGCATGGTAACCTATTCAAATGAAGCCAAAATGCGCCTTCTGGGAGTACGTGAGGACACCTTAAAAGCCTGGGGCGCTGTCAGTGAGGAGACTGCCAGGGAGATGGCGGAGGGCGGTGCGAAGGCCAGCAGTACTGACCTCTGCGTGGCCACCACAGGCATAGCGGGCCCTGACGGCGGTACGGATGAAAAGCCGGTTGGGCTGGTGTACATGGCCTGCTGCCTGAGGGGAAAGACCAGCGTCAGGAGATACCAGTTTAAGGGCAACCGTGAAAAGGTGCGGGAACAGGCCATGATAAAGGCACTGGACCTGGCGCGCCTTTGCATGCTGGGTAAGAGTTAAATACCGGGCGGATAAAGCGGCCTTGTTACTTACATGAAAATAAGTTCCGGGAGGAATGGATTTTGGAATCAAGACGAAGGAAGAAACAGATTTCAGCGGCCTGCCACTATGCATATACGCGGCTGGCCCTGAATTACTATATGTACTATGAGGTAATCCTGGAAGGGGACCTTTTAAGCAGCAGGCTGGAGAGACTGAGCAAAGGGTATCACGGTCTGTTAAAGGATTTCCTGGAGGGAAGCCTGAATCTGGAGGAGCTGAGCAGCCTGAGGGATGATACTGCCTCGGCCATGGAGGCCAATACCGCTTATACGGATGTGTTTCAGGCGTATGAGTATGTCCTGAACCGTCTGGAAGGGCGTTTTGAGCCCCAGCTCATGGGAGACAGAAATGTCCAGTCGGATGAGGAGGAATGGACAGCGGAAATCATGGCTTATATCATGGACACAGATGAGCCGATGGTGGTCAATGAGCGGGTACAGTCTGTGGTAAGCCAGCTGCCCATACGGCTTACCAGGAATAAATTCTTTGCCATGGTGGAGGAGGGACTGTCTGTCTATAAGGGCGGACCGGTCTCCAGCCTGGAGGACATGCTGTATATCCTGCGGTCCGAGGCCATGCTGGTGCGGCCGGAGGACATGGAGACAGGATACGAGGACCTTCACTCCATTCTCAGGGAATTTGAAAACACGGATTTTAAGGCTGTCACAGCAGAGGAATACCGCCATCTGACAGCCGAGATGGAACGGGCAGGACAGATTCTCATGGATACCACAGGGGAGTTGATGCTGTTCATGGATTTGATCAATGACCTCTATGTGCTTATGCTTTCCAGAAAATGGGCCATGATGGAGGTATCGGAGGAAAGCCTGCTAAAAGAGCTCCTGTCAGAGGTTCAGTCTCTTTTTGAGGAAGGGGCTGTCAATGCCATTCCCCAGGAACTGACAGATAAGCTGTCTATGCTGGAGGGAAAGCAGGAGACTTACTTTGAGCAGTGGATGCGTCTGGAGACAGAGGTTAAGAGCGCGGCAGACAGCGGGGATGAGGACGGGGAAATTCTCGGGAAAATAGAACTGCTCATGTCGGACAGCTCCTTCATGTCCTTAGAGCGTCCCGGAGACAGGGCGGATCAGAAGGTGGATGAAGAACTGATGGCCGGAAAGCTGGAGCGCTTCTTTGGGGAACTGTCAGCTGCCTGGGAGGGAAAGCCAAAGGTCCTTGTGAGGGCTTCGATGTCCAAGATTCTGTCCAGGCTGCCTGTCTTTTTCAATTCCCTGGAGGAAGTGCGTCTGTATGTGGAGGGAAGCCTCAGAAGCTGTTCCGACAGTAAGGAAAAAGAAATTTCCATGCGTCTTATACGCATGATGATAGAACAGGATAAATTTGACCTGGATGATTATTAGGACGCGCGTTGGCGGAAATGGATATCAGACATGGCCTGGCGCGCAGACAGAGGGAGATGAATGAATGCGCTGGTGGGAGCACCTATATATGGGAGACAGGGCCGCACGGCACCGGGCCAGGGTCCTCATGGGAATCCGTGAAAGGAAGCTCATGCCGGACACCTATGTGATTACTCTTCCTCAGAGTGGGAATCATATACTTGACATACGGCCTGTGATGCTTTTGACAGAGGAAGAGCGAAAGGCAGAGGATTTCCTGATTTTAGGCGTGGCCGAGGGATACGGGGAAGCATGTGAGGTAGTCCGCACCATGGTGGATGATATGTACCGGCATACGGATGGATTTAACTGGAAATCCTATATGTCGTACCTGGGGGAGACAAGATGATTCATATTCTGCTTGTGATATTGAAGATAATAGGCATTGTTCTTCTGGTCATCCTGGGACTGCTGCTTGGCATTCTCCTGGCAGTGTTGTTTATCCCTGTAAGGTATAAGGCAGAGGGAAGTTACCACGGACAATTGCTGCTGTCGGTCTGGGCTACCTGGTTTTTCCATATTCTGTCATTCCGGGCTGTCTATGAAGGCGATGGCCTGGTGTGCAGTCTGAGGGTCTTGGGCTTCCGGCTGTGGCACAATGGGGAAAAGGATCCTGCCCGGGATTTGGAGGACGGTCTGGAGACCATACTGGGGGAGGAAGAACAGTCCCTGTATGAGGAGCTGCAGCAGGATGAGGCGCATTACAGGAAAGAGCAGGAGCAACACAGGAAAACAGATACGGACGGATGGGCCGGCGACGGCCGGTCACAGGAGGAACAGTCAAATGACGGCCAGTCCGGCGGGGAAGCGTCCCATGGCACACAACGTCATGAGGAGCATGCGGAAGATGAGTATGCCAGCCGGAAGGAAATCGGGGCAGAGGAAGATAAAACAGGGCCTGAGCCTGACAAACCAGGGCCCGGTGTCATGGAAAAAATAAAAGGCTTCGCAGCCTGTATCAGACAGTCAGTCAGGCATATGCTGGATAACTTTAGTTTTG
>JAJQEA010000129.1 GCA_021201905.1 Clostridia bacterium | reverse complement strand
CAGATGAATTACTCATAGAATTAAACAAGGGTAATTTTACGATGTTCAATTATGATTATGAGGGTAATGAATGCCATTTGGAATTAAAAGATGATTTTGAAATCATGCTGCAGTTGTCTAATGGAGTATTATCAAAACAACGTATTGAGCTGCTAAAACACGTATTACAAAATTATGAAAAGTACACATCCTTAGCAATCAAACACTTAAAATCATTCAATATTGATATCGGGGACAATTACTTTTCCTATGGTGTTTATATTGGAGAATATAGTTTTGGAAGTCACGGCTTTCATATATTTGATGGTTTCACAGTTAGCTTAAAAAGGGAAATAGGGGAAGCCGATGATTATCTTAATATGAGAGTGTACACGGTTCAGTTCAAAAATGATGGTTGGCCGCTAGGTATTGATTTGTGGTTTGAATGATAATCTATTGGACGGTTAAACAGAACACAAAATCGGAATTTGTGGGGGTGAGAAAATGCTAGAGATAAAACACAAATCTTTTACAAGTTGCGGACAGATATTCTATCCGCTTGCAAAAGAGGATTTATCCTTACTAAAAATCGAAAAAAATTTTAATGGAGTTGCTGTTTCTAATTCAGAAATTGTTGAAATTGAAAAGAGGTTTGTCTTTGCCCAAAAACATAACGGTTTCTATTGCTGTATAACGATAGCACATATAGGGAAAAAGAAAAGTTTCTTGCTGCCTATATTATTCTTTCAAGGTCAGTATGAAATGGTAAGAGTGGGTATAGAAAATATTAAATGTGAACATTGCACATGGAATGGAATTGCTGCAAATCCGACAATACCATATTTATTTGATACAATACCGAATAGATTTGAGGAAATGAGAAAAGCAGCTTCTTATCCTTGTGTTTCTTGTCCGCAATGTGGTAAACAATTCAAAAGGTCTGTAATTTGGTTAGAATAAAAGCTGAAATTGAAATCATAAAATTACTGTTTGTGTGGATGTTGAATGCGGAGAATATAGCGGGCGGTATTACTGTTATATTGTCTTTATTTAAGAAAGTGCCCTTTATCAGCAAATCGTTGGAGGAATAACATTTATGTTTACGGATGGAAGAAGTAAAAAGGTTGTTTTTATCGCCCATTGTTTGTTAAATCAAAATTCAATTTCGGATGGTACAGCCGTATACCCGGCTGCATTCAAGACTGTTATTAAATTCTTTTTAGACTCGGATATCGGAATTGTTCAAATGCCCTGCCCTGAATTCCGTTGTTTGGGACTTGATAGGGGAAATATTCATGGAGCTGACAGCCCGGTCACGATAGAAAACACAAGAATCCGAAAGGAAATGTGTAAAACGGCCTCCAACATATTATTAACTGATTTGGTCAGTCAAATAATGCAGCAAATTTTAGAATATCACAAACACGGTTTTGAGATTATTGGGATTATAGGGGCAAACCGCTCTCCGAATTGTGGGGTTGACACTACATCGGACAACAATATGGAAGTTCCAGGGAAAGGATTGTTCATGGAAGCACTGGCCACGCAACTAATAAAAGAAAATTTATCAATCCCAATGATAGGACTGAAAAATACGGATGACGTTGTTGCAGAAATACAGACGTTATTCGAGGCTTAGGTGTATACAGCTTCAGTTTATTAAGGAATTAAGTAGAGGACAAAACCAGAGTTTATGGAGATTAATTATATGAAAACATACAGAATATATCAAGTTGATTCCTTTACCAAAGAGAGGTTCCATGGTAATCCAGCAGGAGTAGTTCCTAACGCGGATGGACTAACAGAGGAACAAATGCAAAGAATTGCAAGAGAATTAAACAATTCAGAAACGGCATTTATTTTTCAATCTAATTCTTCTGAATATGATATTGAGGTTCGCTTTTTTACCCCGACAGTGGAAGTTCCTATCTGTGGCCACGCAACGATTGCGGCACATTATGTTTATGCAAAAGAAAACAATTTTGCCAGCAGACGAGTAATTCAAAAAACGAAAGCAGGAATTCTTCCAGTCGATGTTGAGAAGCATGGAAACGAGTATTCTATCATTATGATGTAAGGAACTCCGGTGGTTTCGGAACCATTTGACAGGGATATCCGGAATCAAATCGCTGATGCATTAGGTATATTTGAAAGAGATATATGTGACGAATATCCTATCGCTATTTCGTCAACAGGACATTCAAAGGTAATGATTCCAATTTATTCAAATGAGTTGCTTCATAAGTTGAATCCTAAAGCTGATAAATTGACAGAAATCAGCAAGCAAATTGGCTGTAATGGATATTATGTATTTACATTAAATCAGCAAGATGATATTTTGGTGCATGGAAGAATGTTTGCACCGGCAATCGGAATTAGTGAAGACCCAGTTACAGGAAATGCAAACGGTCCGCTTGGAGCGTATCTTGTTCATTTTAATATTTTGCAAGATAACTCGTCAAATAGCTTTGACTTTGATATTATTCAGGGCGAGGCTATTAAGCGTGATGGCACAATGCATGTCCATGTGGAAAAGGAACAGAATGAACCTAAAGCAGTACAAATTACCGGAAATGCTGTCGTTGCATTTTCTACAGAAATAAGTATGTGATAGCGACAAAATAAATTCTAATCTGTGCAGGTAGGTCCTTTCCATCCTGTAAAAGGTCCACCGCCCTCATCCTGACATACTGGATGAAAGGCGGTGATTTTTTATGCGTGATTTTATACGGAACCCTAAAAACTGGATGGCCCTCTGTGTTGTGCTGGCGGTCCTCTTTGCACTGATATACTCCTTCCTCTCCTCCACCAATGCAAACCTACCCTCCTACGTGGAGCCCCCTGCCACACCAGCCGAGCAGACGCCGGCCGTTGACATTGAGACCGTGCAGTTTGCGGCCGAGGGCATCAATCTTACCATGTCGGCCCCGGCCAAATGGACCCATGTGATACGGCAGGGGGCCGATGCTTACATAAACCCGGCCGACGGTGCCACTCTCTTCTTCCATATCAGCGGATACGACCCGGGCGTCAACATGGTGACCGAGGAGATTATTGCCTCAGAGCTCTCCGCCTCCGGCGGCCTCCTGGGCGGCTTCTCCAGGGACGGCAACAGCGCTTACCTGGCCATCTATGAGCAAGGGGCTGTAGATTGCTTTGAATGCACCACATGGGATTTATCGACCCTGGTGCGTATCTCCCTGCAGGTCCCTGCCGAACGGTATACGGACTACTATGACACGGCAATCTTCCTCTTCGATACCCTTAGATGGGAAAAGGAGAACCCCATTCCGGAGGGATTCTCCCTGTTCTATAGCTCCTATGGAAACTTTGAGTTCGGCGTCCCCGATGGGTGGAACGCCGTGATTGACAATAGGTCCTATGTTGCGACGGCTGCCAGTGGCTCCTGCCTCACGGCCTCCGTCACCCAGTCCGGCCTGGACCTCTCCTCCCTCAGCCAGCTGGATTATGTGGGCGCCGCAAGCCAGGGGAAACAGAACTACCTCCTGTCCACCTATTCCAACGCCGGTTCCACGCTCATTGCAGAAGCAACCTATACCAAGGATGGTGAGACCTGGGTCAACGTGAACAACATCCTTGCAACTGGCTCCTATCTATACGAGTTTTCCTTTGACTGTAAGCAAAGCGAGTATGAGACAGATGGCCCCAGCTTTTTAACCGCTATGAAGCTGTTCCGGGTGTTTTAGGCTCGTCCAGCTCCATTATCCGGTCCAGGGCGGAGCGCACAAACTCCGATGTGGCATGGAACCCCTTCTTTTTTGCATACTGGTCAATGCAGGTTTTCCCCGCCTGGTCATAATAGGCCTTGACGTATTTGTTCATAGACCCGGTACCGTCATTCCCCTTTTTGGCATTGGACCAGAAAGGCTCCATGCCATACCTGCCCAGGAGGAAGTCCAGCTGGTGGGGCTTTACGTTCATCGTTTCTGCTATCCCCTTTTTTGTAAGGGGTACTTCCTGTAAGGATAGCTTCACCAGCTTCTCCTCTATCCTGTCCGGTATTGGCTTTGCACTGAAGGTCGTCCTGGGTGCCTGCCCTATCATGGTCGCAAGCAGGGCATAACGTTCCGGGGAAAGGACCGTCCAGTTTCCTATCCTGCGCAGCTGATAAGGCTTGACCTTCTCCCCAAAGCAGCGCCGGACCAGTTCCGGCCCATAGAACCCCTCAAGCGCCTTCTTTACCATATCGGAATCAAGGATGGTGTTGAACCGTTTCGCTATCGTCATATACCCCTTGTTGCAGAAGGCCTGCACAAGATTATTCACCCCCTCTGTGGGACCAATCCCAAGGGGCATGTCCAGGTAGGCCAACGGGGTCTTTGCCAACGGCATCTCATATTTCTCTATATGAGTGTTTGGCTTTATATCCTTACAGTACTCGTTCGGTATAAAGAACTTTTCGTTGACCTGTCCCCGGTTGAACGGTATCCGCTCCAGGCGGCACCCATGCTTCGGGCAGACAGACATAAAAGGAATCTGATGGACGGTATGCCAGTAAGTTTCCCCATATAGGTCTATATCCTCCTGCCGGCACAGGGGGCAGTAACGCAGTTCCGACAGGCCACTGGCGCTGCTGTCCGTCTTCCAGAGCCATGTGGGTGTGATTGCCGTCCCCTCACACAGCTCCTTTAACGCCTGTTCCTTCTTCTCTACCGGATTGATACGGTAAAAGTAGGGAAACAACGTATGGTTCAGGATGATATCCCTGATATCCAGCAATCCGGGCGGAAGCTGCCCGAGGATATCGTTTATGGCCTTGGTCGGATAGAATGTCCCCATGGCCGCGTGCAGCCTGCCGTCAAACAGTTCCTGTATTGTAGTGGCGGATTTCGTATGGCCTGTCCTCATATGGTAACGGCACAGCACACTGTACCAGAGTTCGCCCGGATAAGGCGTAGGAAAGAAATTCAGCACTTCACCACCTCCAGCATGTTGTATTTATCCAATGCCGACATCATCACCTCCGGGGACCTGGCCAGCTTCAGCAGCTCCAATAAGTCCATAGGGTCGCGCTGTGCCTTCTTCCTCCCCCCTGGGCTTTGCATAGAGGCGTGGGACGGTCTCTTCCAATGGCTCCGGGCCATCTGCACTGACATACTTTTCTACGGGTGCTTTAGCTGCCTCCGCATCATCAACCGGCTCATATCCGGCCTCATCCGTGAAATCGGATATATAGGACCCTTTGGCATACTTCTTCGGTATCTCGATGGACAGCAGCCTGACCGCCCTCATGATGACCGGCTCGTCTATAATCTCCTTCCCGGTCAGGATTGCCTGTACCTGTGCCTCCTGGAATATCTTGCAGATATAAGCCGGGATGCCCCCAGAATAGTCATATATGAGGTTGGCAAGGCGGTCCGTCAGCCCTGCCCTTTTCCGGGTGAACTGATAGGCCCATATGATTTTAAGGAAGTCCCTGTATAATCCCCCTGGCTTCAATGGAAGCAGCCGCAGGCCCCTGGTACGCCGCTTCAGATGCTCCTGGGAAATAAACAGTTCCTCGGCCATCGGGGTGCCCACAAAATAGATGCTGGTGCTTGTATCGTTGGTCAGCTCCACCAGGAACTTAACCAGCGGCTTGACCTGCTTATTCCTCTGTGCCGTGGCCACGGCGTTCTGTATCTCGTCAATGACCAGTAGCCCGATATGGTGGTTCAGGCAGATGATTTTCACCTGCGTGGCCAGGGCGCTGGCGGATGTGCTCCGTATCCTTGTGGATGCCTCATAATACTGGGACCCCATGGCCCGGTCCACAGCCTCGATGATGTTGAATGCCAGGGTCTTCACGGAACAGTCGCTGGGGCATTCCACCACCAGGTGGGTTATCTGTTTCTCGTAAAACGGCTTCCCGTTGTATTTGGTATGTACAATGACCTGGGGTATGAGGTCCAGGCACCGCCGGATGGTCGAGGTCTTCCCAATCCCCGGCACGCCGAGGATGGACCCGCTTTCCCCTGGGTGGCAAAGGAAGGGCCATTTCCCCGGGTCCCCCTGAAATCCTCATGGACGGCATTCAGCTGCCGGATTGATTCCATGGTGGTCCTGGTCGTATAGGTAGTGGTGACTGCCCTGTATAACGTGTCATAGATGTTATACATATAGTCCATAGGGTAATAGACGCTCTGGAGGACCGGCAGATGCCTCCTCCGTTCCTCCCCACTGAGTTCCGCCAGGTCATAGGGCATCGGCGGCAGGCTTGCAATCTTCTCAAAGAACATCCCCCTGTCCATCAGTTCCGGCATCGCTTCCAGGAACGGGTTCAACACCTGGCCTCCGGAGCCGACCTTATCATATATGGCTGATACCACTGTCTTTTCCTGATATTTCACGTCAATTTCCCCCTTTCATCCGCACGGTTCTCCCTTATCTCCGCGCCCTTCTGTCTCGGCTTCTCAACACCGTCAATCTCGTCCACTATATCCTGGATGTTCTTGATGACCGCAACCCTGGCCTCCGTATCCTGCTGTTCCAGCTCCTTCTTCTGTCCCTTCACCTTGTCCCTGGCCATCTCATACTCCATCTGGGAAAGACCGTTAAACTGGGCGGAGGACAATGCCAGCGGGAACGGGACATACTTCCCATCCCTCACCCAGTACACGGCGTCAATCCTGGACGGGTCATAGGCAACCGTAATCTCCTTATCCATCCCGACCTCCTGTAAATACCGCCTGTATTCATTGTTCATATAGCTGATTCCATCACGCACAATCCCCTTGCGCGTGAACTTTGTAACCATCCTTGGGAGAGTCATCCGGTACAGGTCCTCACCGCCTGCAGGGATGATGTCCGCCTTCCCCTGCCGCTCATGCCACTGCCAAAGGGCGGCGGGTATCGGTTCCACCCGGTCTGCGCACATCTCCGGCGTGGGTATGAAATTCTTCAGTATCCTACGCGAATTGATATAGATGACGCAGTGCAGGATGACCCTGGTAAACTCCGTCAGGTTCAGAAGGGCCTGCGACCGGTAGTCCGTAGCCCAGCGCTCCTGGGCATCCCCCTCAATGACCCCCTTGCCGCGCAGGAGGGGCTTGTACTTCTGCTGCAGCACATCGAACGTCTTTTCCACCAGCCCCTTCTCGTCCGGCCGGAACGGCGGCAGGGCCTCCCGCTCCATGCCGTATATGGTACACAGCTCCCCCACCCTTGAGGTGATGAACTCCTTCCCCTGGTCCGTTATGATTTCCCCAGGCAGCCCCGCATTGGGCCACTGCTCCGGGGTTATTTCAATCCCAAAGCGCCTGCAATACTGCACCTTGTCGGAGGCAGCGTTTGCCAGGCAGGCCATGACTGCGGTCTCCCCAGCGTCAAGACCTATGTAGATGCCGGCAATCAGCTGCGTGGCCGTGTCCACTGCCATGTAGATGTTAGGGCGCCCCACCACGGCCGTGCGGTCAAAGCGGGACACCAGGTAGATATCCGCCTCTGTCGCATCCATCTGGAAAGCCCCTATCCTGTCCTTCCACTGCATGGTGGCGCCGTACAGGGGCCGCTCATTCCTCTGGTAGTTTGACAGGCCGCCCCGCGATACAGAGCATTTGATGGAGCGGTTATACCCATGCCGGTAGTAATAGTGCTCAAAGCTGTACCAGGAGGGTGCTGTGTCCATCAACTTCCCCTCCGGCGTCATATACCGGCTTGCCAGCATATGGTCATAGGTATCCCTAAGGGACATCCGTTTGGCGCTGAAGTAAAACTTCCGGATGGCCCAGGCAAAGTTTTTCTCGTCCTTCCCCTGCTGTTTATCCGTATTTCCTTTTTCAAGAAGGACATTCCTTGCCAGATATCTATAAAATATGCGGAGCACCCTCTTTTTCGTTGTCCCATTCTCTTTTGCTATCCTCCTGGCCATGTCCAGCCGGAATTTTTTGTCCGTAATGCAGCTTGAATCCTCCAAAAGTGGTTCAATCAGGGCAAGGCGCTTCATCCCGGCCCTTGTCAGATACTTTGCCTGCTCCAGGGCAATCCTGTAATCCTCCGGCATATCTGCCTTTTTACATAATTCCAGGAGGCTGTTTTCAATATAGCGCGGCGGCCCCGGTTCATCATAGGAAATGACCCAGGCTCCATGGTCCAAGACAAGCAACCGTCTGAATACCTCCCCGTTTATCCTATAGAACATAGTCATCCCCTCCCCTGGCCATTACCACGACCTTCCAATCATCTATATCAAGACGTTTCCAGTACCGCCTTGAAAGCTCCAGCTTTTGTATATCAGCCTTTTTTATTAAATGCTCCATTTGGATAATCTCCCTTATGCTTGTGCTTCCATCTGCATTCTCAATCCAGAAATCCGAAGCCCAGAGTATCTGGAAATGTTCCGCCCTTATCCCTACCTTTGAAATTTCTTCAAGGAAAGCTGGGTCCAGAGGGACGATGCATTTATATTTAACTACATTTGGGCTGTTCTCCAGGATATCAGCATATGTCTTTGCATCACGGGTATGTACTGATATCAACATCTGGTTCTTCTCACTGTAAAACTGTATATCCCTGTATTTTGACTCCGTCTTATCCATATGTACTCCTTACTCCCGTCCTGGCCATTCAATGACCTCATAGTCTCGGAAGGCGCCGCACCTCGGGCATGGAGCGCTCCCCCTCTGAATCATCTCCTCGGTCACCTCGCATATCTCCCCCTGACAGCAATCCACCCTGACTTTTGGGAACCGTCTCCCCTCCAGCACCTCCGGCCGGAAGCGCCTGTTGAAGCGGAGATAATCAATCCATCCCTCGCTGTTAAATATCCGGTTGCTGTGCAGCTCCAGGGCCATCTTGTGCACATCAAAACCATGCCTTGGGTAATGCTTCATCTCCCGGTACCACGTCTCCAATGCCTCAAGCAGCCAGGTCTCACCATGCAGCCCAATCACCTGCTCCGCCAGCTGATACCAGACGTCCTCCCTGATATCACCGATTTCTGTCTGCACCCCCTTACGGAAGAATTTCTCCTTGTCCCTTCCCCTGCCTTTGGTCATTCCCATCCCGGTCCCGAACAGGAACCGGATATCCTCCAGCCTAAGGGATGGGATGTCGATATCCGTAAGTGCATTAATTTGCCGTCTGTCCACCTTTGAATCCCTCCTTTCTGCAATTAATTCAATTCTGGTTTTTGAATTATTTGCAGGATTTGCCGAATTAATTGCGAGTTTTGCCGAATTAGTTGCAGGATTTGCACCTATTAATTGCAGGATTTGCCGAAAACGGCCTTTTCACATGCAAATCCTGCAATTAATTCAGTTCTGAAATGCAAATTCTGCAATTAATTCATATTATTTGCAGGGTCTATGTTGTTCTGCCAAGTAAAACAGGCACTTTCTGCCACAAAATGGACATATATGACAGAATTTCAGCCTCCCGGCCCCCTGCTGCCCATCTTCCGGCCCAGGGCTTCTGCCTCATATCCAACATATTCCCTCTTTCTT
>JAJQEA010000213.1:40136-52379 GCA_021201905.1 Clostridia bacterium | reverse complement strand
GACGAGGCCGCGGCCTTCATCAAGGGCTTCAATGAATACCTGGTAAAGGAAAAGCAGGAGGACATTATCCCGGCTGTCTCCGCCCTGGGTTACGATTCCTACCTGGCTGCCATCAAGGCCATTGAGGACGCAGGCTCCACCGATACCACTGCTATCCGCGACGCCCTTAAGAATGTGGAGATTGACGGTGTGACAGGAAATATTACCTTCAACGAGACCGGCGATGCCAACAAGGATATCGCGTTTATCAAGACCATCAAGGACGGCAAGTTCCAGTTCCTGACCACCACTACCGTGGAATAGGGTATCTGGCTAATTACATATGGATACAGGGCCGCAGGCGGCATCCGCTGCTGCCTTCGGTCTTAACCAGCCTTGGACGTTCCAGGGCTGGTTGTATGTTTTAACGGGTATGTTTTAACGGAATTCTGGATACGGACCTTACTATAAAAACACAGGAGGCAGACTCATATGAGTTTAACAACATTTCTTCAGCAATGCCTGACCGGCATCTCCCTTGGCGGGGCCTATGCGCTCATTGCCATCGGCTACACCCTGGTCTACGGCATCCTCCGCCTCATCAATTTCGCTCACGGCGATATCTTCATGATGGCCGGATACTTTATGATATTTGCAATGGCAAGCCTGCCCTGGTTCATTGCCATTCCCGTCACCCTGATTGTGACCATTCTTCTGGGCGTCACCATAGAGCGGGTGGCCTACCGCCCCTTGCGCTCCGCACCCAGAATGTCTGTTATGATTTCAGCCATTGGTGTTTCCTACCTTTTGCAGAACCTGGCCACCTACCTCTTTACCGCCCTGCCCAAGGGGTATCCGGAGATTCCTTTCCTGAAGAAAATCTTCCGGATAGGCGGATTGTCCGCCTCCTTTGTCACCTTCCTTACGCCTGTCCTGACCCTGGTGCTGGTCTATCTTCTCATTCTGCTGATTAACCACACCAAAATAGGCATGGCCATGAGGGCGGTTTCCAAGGATTACGAGACAGCCTCCCTTATGGGCATTAAAATCAATAAGACCATCACCTTTACCTTCGCGGTGGGGTCCCTGCTGGCCGGCATTGGCTCCATTCTGTATTTTACGGACCGTATGACCGTGTTCCCCTTCTCCGGCGCCCTTCCAGGCTTAAAATGCTTTGTGGCCGCCGTGTTCGGAGGAATCGGCAGCATTCCCGGAGCTGTCATCGGAGGGTTTATCCTGGGACTTGGAGAGACGGCCCTGGTAGCCATGGGACAGTCCACCTTCAGCGATGCGTTTACGTTTATCCTGTTGATTGTCATGCTTCTCATCCGTCCCACTGGGCTCTTTGGTGAGAAGACGACCGATAAAGTGTGAGGTGGCGGACATGAAGAATATGACAAAGAACAAGAACAAAATATATACCCTCATTGCCCTGGCGGTAATCATTGGTTTCCTGGCATTCCTGCAGTCTGACACAGCGGAATACAGCTACCAGATTTCCATTCTGGAGAGAAGCGCCATCTATGCAGTGGTGGCTGTTTCCATGAACCTGCTGACCGGCTTTACAGGTCTGTTCTCCCTGGGACAGGCAGGATTTATGGCCATCGGTGCCTACGTGGTGGCTATTTTTACCATCCCGGTGGGATCCAGGGCCAGCGTATACTATGTAAGCGGCATATCACCGGTGATTGCCAATATACAGCTGCCCATACCCGTGGCACTACTCCTTGGGGGACTGGCCGCAGCAGCCCTGGCCGCCCTTATCGGAATCCCGGTTCTGCGCTTAAAGAGCGATTACCTTGCCATCGCAACCCTGGGCTTTTCGGAAATCATCCGGGCCTTCATAGCAGCTCCCATGTTTGACACCATTACCAACGGTTCCTACGGTCTTAAGAGCATACCGGGCTTTCCCAATATCTTTGCGGTATTCGGTCTGGCTGCCCTGTGCATTGCCCTGATGGTGCTTCTCATCAACTCCTCCTACGGCAGGGCCTTTAAGTCCATCCGGGAGGACGAGGTGGCTGCCCAGTCCATGGGGATCAACCTGTTTCATTACAAGGAGCTCTCCTTTGTGATTTCCTCCTTTTTCACAGGAGTGGGAGGCGGAATGCTGGCCATGTTTATGCGATCCATTGACTCCAAAACCTTCCAGGTGGCCCTTACATATGATATTCTGCTGATTGTGGTCTTAGGCGGCATCGGCAGTGTCACCGGCAGCGTGGTGGGGGCTTTCCTGGTCACCGCAGGCAGGGAGCTGCTGCGCTTCTTCGACGATCCCCTGACCATTGCCGGGGTAAGCGTGCCCCTGTTCCGGTCCGGCTTCCGTATGGTCATTTTCTCCATCCTTCTGATGGCCGTGGTCCTCTTCTACCGCCGCGGTATCATGGGAAACCACGAATTCTCCTGGGACGGACTGTTCCGGCTCATTGGGGGCATTCCTCACAGGTTTAAGGGAGGCAGGAAAAAGCCCTCTTCCGCTAAGAAGGGAGGCATCCAATGATGAATAACATGGAAAACAGCGCAAAAAACGTATTACATATGGAAAGCATCACCATGCAGTTCGGCGGTATCGTGGCAGTGAACGGACTGACACTGGATGTAAATGAACACGAAATCGTGGCCCTCATCGGACCCAACGGCGCAGGCAAAACCACTGCCTTTAACTGTGTTACCGGCATTTACCAGCCCACCTTTGGTTCTGTATCCTTTAACGGGGAGGTCATACTGGCCGATACGCCCCAGGGCAAGATGCG
The DNA here is from genome assembly GCA_021201905.1 of Clostridia bacterium. Classification (GTDB taxonomy): domain Bacteria; phylum Bacillota; class Clostridia; order Lachnospirales; family Lachnospiraceae; genus Enterocloster. Next base: position 49,647 of record JAJQEA010000213.1, on the reverse strand, counting down.
CCGCCTCTACCAGGGCGATGTCTCCCCCACGGACCTGACTCCTGTGCGCAAGACACCGGACCAGGTTACCAAGCTGGGCATTGCCAGGACCTTCCAGAACATCCGTCTCTTCGGTGCCCTAACCGTGTTTGAAAATGTCCTGATAGCCAAACACATGCGGGCAAAGCAGAATGTATTTTCAGCCACGCTGCGCCTCAACCATGCCGAGGAAAAGCGCATGCACGAGGAATCCATGGAGCTTCTGGAAATGCAGGGACTGGCTCATTTAAAGGACGAGATTGCCTCCTCCCTGCCCTACGGACTCCAGCGCCGTCTGGAAATCGCGCGTGCCCTGGCCACCAGCCCCAGCCTGCTTCTTCTGGACGAACCAGCGGCCGGCATGAATCCACAGGAAACCCAGGACCTGACTGATTTTATCCACAAAATCAGGGACGATTACCAACTGACTATCTTCATGATAGAGCACCACATGGATCTGGTCATGCAGATATCCGACCGCATTTACGTGCTGGATTTCGGCAAGCTCATAGCCCACGGCACGCCTGACCAGGTCCAGAACAATCCAAAAGTAATAGAAGCATATCTGGGGGTGAGTGAAGATGCTGAAGATTAATGATTTAAGAGTGAATTACGGCGGTATCGAGGCTGTAAAGGGAATCAGCTTCGAGGTGCCGGAGAAATCCATTGTCACCCTCATAGGCGCCAACGGAGCAGGCAAGAGCACCTCCCTGCGGGCCATCGCAGGGCTGGTAAAAGCCTCGGCAGGCTCCATCCAGTTTGACGGGACTGAGCTGCTGGGCATGGATACCCCCGATATTGTGTCCAGGGGCATCACCCTTGTTCCCGAGGGCAGGCGGGTGTTCCCGGACATGACCGTTATCGAGAACATAAAAATCGGAGCCTATCTGAGAACCGATTCCCTGGACCAGGACATAGAATGGGTCTACAGCCTGTTCCCCAGGTTAAAGGAACGCAGCTGGCAGCTGGCCGGCACTCTGTCCGGAGGCGAACAGCAGATGCTGGCCGTGGCCAGGGCCCTGATGAGCCATCCGAAGCTGATGATGATGGATGAGCCCTCCCTGGGCCTGGCCCCTCTCATTGTCCAGGATATATTCAATATCATAAAGGAAATCAACAAACAGGGGGTAACCATCCTTCTGATTGAGCAGAACGCCAACATGGCCCTGCGCATCGCGGACCAGGGTTATGTGCTGGAAACAGGCCGGATATCCCTTTCAGGCACCGGCAGGGAGCTTCTGGCAGATGAGTCTGTGAAGGCGGCTTATCTGGGGAAGAAAAAGAAATAAGTTAAATGCCGGGACTGCCACCCTCTAAAAACAGGGGCGTCAGTCCCGGCATCATTTTTTGATATCACTATTTGTATACTATAAAGTAATCTCCCTATCCTTCTTAACCAAACCAATTATCTGATTTAAATGCTCCTCCATCAACCGGGTAGCTCTTTCTTCGTCCCTATCCTGAATGGCTTCCAACAGCTCCTGATGCACATTCACATATTCCATGGCATGCTTTTTAGCACTTAAGGAAGGAACCTTGGCCTCAATCTGGTGTTCTTCATAAGCTAACAAACGGGCTACCGCACTCATAAACTTATTTTTAGCAGCATCGACAATATAGATGTGAAAATCAAGCCCTGCTCTGGAGTCATCCAACTCGTTACTAAGAAGCATTCTATGCTGGTCCAGGGCATCACTCATCTGCTTAAAGTCCTCTTGGGTAGCATTCTGAACAGCCAGCCTGGTAGCCTCTCTTTCAATAATAAGTCTGGTTGACAACACTTCAATCAAATCATCGAAATGGGTAATTTCTACCGAATCCACAATATCGTTACTCAGTATGCTTTTCTGAATGCGGCTTCGGGACTTTAGAACTTCATCAATACCTTTCTTTGTCAGGGCTCTTCCTTTATTTGATACCGGAACCGTAAAACCTTTATTATCTAATATCTTAAGCACCCTTCCAATAGTTGCTGTCCCAACATGGATTTCAAGTATATCAAGTTCATTTTTCAATGTCCATGAGCCTACCACATCATTATACTGCAATATAATATCCATGATAATATATTCAAGCAAATCGCCACGAGCAGAAAAACATTTCTCAATTTTTTTCATATTGTGCATAAATAATACATTACTCATTTTTTCTACCCATTTCCCGTTCTATTGTTGTTCAACCTTTTACATAATACCATCATTATAAATGGAAAATCAGTAAAAATCAATATTCCTATCTCTTTACAGGAAAATGCTGCCTTTGGGTAATATAGCATGTACTCCCCGAATTCCATTGACAATCTGTGTAATACGAAGATTCACTGCCACGCTGCATAATGCTAACGCCTCTCTGTATTCACACCCATATAGCCGTTCCAACAGGCGTGCCATATTACTAAGTGCCTCATAGGAGGCATCTGTCAGGTTCTCTGAAAATCCGAATGTTATCCACCCTCCAGGTGTATCAGCCACCGGGGAACCAAAATTTCCATCCTGTATATTCAGTCTAATTCTGACCTCGTTCATAGGACATTCAACAGCTGTACAGCCTGATTCACCATCCCCCTGAACCGCATGGCCATCTCCAACCGAAAATAGTGCCCCATCCGTAAATATAGGCAGATACAGAGTACTGCCTGCCACAAGCTCCCTGCAATCCAGATTAGCTCCATGTAATCCTGGGGGATGAGTAGAAACCGGTTCTTCACTATCTGGCGCCACTGTCAAAACCCCCATAAATGGATTCATCGCTACCTGATGCCCCCTATGGCTTCTGCATATTCCCCTTTTCTTATCCAAATCCCATAAAAGAAAGTATTCTCCCTCTTGGCATCCAATCCGCGTAAGATGATTCAAATCTCCATCTCCCACACGACTCCAGCCCCAATCGTCAGGAACAATATTTTCTAAATGTACCGCGAGAGTCATACCTGGCCTGGCTCCTTCAATGTAGACTGGTCCGCAAAGTGCATGACCACTACCTTCTGGAAACTTTCTCGGAAAAAACAAACCGCTGGTTGACTCAGGCTTAGACGGGCGTTCCAATCTCCAGTCTCCTTCCAAGGTTGAAAAGGTTACTGTATCACCAGAACATATTCTTAAGGCTGGTGGTATCTTATTGGACAAATGACCGTGTAAGGTTGCCCTCTCTGGTCCTATGAAATAATCTGCCATATTCTGGTTTCTCCTTTTCTCATTGTCCTACCAAATTCAGATGGCTATCCGCCCATTCGGTATAATCCTCAAATGCCTTTTGGCAATTATACTGAGGGATAAATCCTGTATCCTCCCGTAACCTGGACACATCAAACATACCATTATCTTTCAATGCATGAAATCTGATATTCGCTTCTGATGGTTTTCCAACTTCATATGTAAATCCCTGATATCGTTTTGTTAACATATCACACCACTGCGCTATGGACCACCGGTAAATAGAGCTGCTATTGTATACCATATGGTTTAGCTGTCCAGGTACTGTCTTGGCCAATGCCGCAATTGAAGCGGCTATATCCTTCACATATACCCAGCCTGTCAGTCCCTCTTTGGGCAGGATTACATGGCGGCGTTCCAGAGCCGCTTTTAAGGTCTGACATGGAGCACTCATAGTATCTCTTACCCCTGTGTCAAGTTCCCATGCTCCAAAGACATCCCCTAAACGAATGGCTCTGACTTCCATATTGTATAATTCTCTATAACGAAGCGCTATATGTTCAGATGTAAATTTGCTGATTTCATATAAATTGGATGGCTTTAAAGGTGTGGTTTCTCGGATAGGATCATATTCTTGTGATGAAGCTCCATATACAGCTACTGAACTTACATAAACAAATTTGGATGTCCCACAATTTTTAGCTGCCTCTAGCGCATTAATGGTTCCCAAAGTATTCACTCTGAAAATCTGTTCAAATTGTTTTGTTTCACGTTCTCTTCCCGGTGTTATCACAGCAGCATGGATAAATACATCTGCATTGCTGGACATTAGTTCCGATTTAATATGTTCCTTATCCAATACATCTCCACAAACCCAACTAACCTTACCCGGGCAACTCTTAAATTCCTCTTCTGCTTGCTTCAAGAGAGGCTGATTCGCATAAATTACTACATCATCACCCAGTCCAGCTAAATATTGAGCAAGATTGATACCTACAAACCCGGTACCTCCTGTCAAGAAAAATTTCATTCCACCACCTTCCTTCTATTCCTCTATTACTGCATATGCACGTACTGGTGACCCTGAACCATCCTTCAATTTAAGAGGAGCACCATAGAACATGAATTCCCCTTTTCCTATAAGTTCCGTAAGGTTTACCAGCCACTCATAATGTGTAATTCCCAAATTCCTGCATTGCCGATGGCTGGGGAACAGATTCAAATCCATAATATCTGTTGATGGCCCCTCTACACCGTGCAGTCTGGAATTATGGTCCGCAAGCCATTTAACTGCCTCAGGGGTAATTTCAGGATTAACAGATAGTATTTTTTTATCTGGAAAATACTTATCGTGTATTCCTGTAGCCAAGAGAACAATATGTCCGTCCACTTTAACTCCTGATTCCTTTTGGGCCATCTCCATGTCCCTTGCTGTTATCTCTCCACGTTCTGGTATATGTCTCATATCAAAACAAACAGCCTTGCCAAAGAACATATCCAGAGGCATCCTGTCCACACTCAGCCCGTTGGGATTCATGTGATAAAAGGCGTCCACATGTGTCCCTATATGTTCCACCATACCAATATAATTCCATGTAGAGGTAAAGGGATCCTCCGGCGTACCGGACTCTGTCTTTCTGGATTCCTCATGTGACACCAGTTGTACATAAATATTACCTGGGAATGCGTCCTGCGCCGGCATATTACTGGTAATCTCTAATGTTAAATCAATAACTCTTCTGCTCATAATTAAACTCCTCTATTTAATGACTTCTTCCGGTTTCAATACATTCTGTATTTCTGGGTCATCCAGATTATCAATCGTAACCCATGTCACCGGTACATCAATCTTTTTCTCAACTGTTTCACCATTCAGTACCTTAATGACATTGAGTACTGCAGTCCTTCCAATCAAGTATGGGTTCTGAGCCACTGCACCATCCACATACCCGTCACGTATGGCATCGAGAACTTCTGTGGAAGGATCAAAAGCAACAAATATTTTATCCTTTAAATCCCCTTCGCGTACTCCAAGGGTGACACCAGCGGATGAACCTTCATTTACAGTGTAAAAACCGGTAATATCTGGATTAGATGTCAGTATATCCTGGGTAATATTGTATGTTTGATTTCTGTCACCTTTACCATAATAGGTACCAATAATTTTGTAGTTTTGGTAGGTTTCCAATTCGTCGGAAAATCCCTTTTCTCTGCCTCCCTCCTGCACAGCACCTGGCACTGCAGATACAATTGCAAACGTTCCGCCTGCATCACCTGCCAGCTCTTTTAATTTCTCTGCGGCAAATTTTCCTGCTGCTTCATCGTTTGTGCTGACAGTTGAACGCGGAAAATCTGCATTCAGTTTTCCATCCATGATGATGACCGGAATACCAGCTTCCTCCGCCTGCTGCAGCACTGGTACCATACCATCGGGATTCACAGGGGAAATAACGATAGCAGATACGCCCCTTTGTATGAAATCCTCAACCAGTTTTACTTGGCCTTCCAAATCAGTATCTGTCCTGGTCCCCTGAAAATCAATTGTATAACCTTCATCCAAACCGGCGCTCTGGGCCCCAATTCTTACATACTGCCAATAGTCAAATAAAAGGGACTTTGGAATGACTGCTATTACCTTTCCCGCTGCTTCTTCTTTTTCTTTTGGCTCTGTTTGTGCCTCGTTCTCTGTTTGTACAGTACTCTCCTTGGCCGTCTGTTCCTGGGCTGTTGTTTCCTTTTTTTCCTCCGCTTGTTTCTGCGTTTTGCATCCTGCAAGCATACTAATAGCCAGTGTTGCTGCTAATGTAAAAACCCATACTTTTTTCATTTGCTACGCTCCTTTACTCATTATCATTTGCTTTGTCAACTTTACTACAACCACATCAATACCCGTTTTCTGTACCCCCGCTTTCCTCCTTTCTACTTTTTCCTACTCCTTAACATGTCGATGTACACAGCTGCGATAATTACCATGCCAATTGCAATCTTCTGATAAAAATAAGATAATCCCAACAGGTTAAGGCCGTTGTTTAAAACCCCCATCATCAATGCACCTATCAATGTTCCTACTATACTGCCCTGGCCTCCGGACATGCTCGCACCGCCAATTACTGCTGCTGCAATCGCATCTGTCTCATATGCCTCACTCGAGTTGGGCTGACCGGAAATCACTCTGGATGTCAGGATTATACCTGCAATTGCCGCCATGAGGCTACAGCATAAATACATCATGAACTTCACCTTTTTAGTATTCACACCAGAAAGGTATGCTGTATTCTCATTGCTACCCAAAGCAAAGATATGTCTGCCAAATTTAGATTTATGGAATATGATTCCCATAACAAGCGCAAGTACCGAAAGGATTATAATTGGAACAGGAATAGTCCCAAATGCTCTTCCCGCCCCCAAAACGCTGAATCCCGATGGCAGTCCAGTAATTGGCACTCCATCACAGGCTACATACACAATACCCCTGGCAATACTCAACATACCTAAGGTTGCTATAAAGGGAGCAATTCCTCCATATGCAATAATAAATCCATTGATCACCCCACAAGCCAAACCAGCTGCAATAGCCATGAAAATTGCTACAGGAATACTTACATCATGCACAAGCAGCATTGATACCACAATACTCGAAAGACCTACCACAGAACCCACAGAAAGATCTATACCACCTCCCGTAATTGTATAAGTCTGGCCTATAGCAACAATTGCGATAATAGAAGTCTGCAATGCTATGTTTAGCAGGTTTTTCTGTGTAAGGAAATTTCTGGCCGTAAATGAGAAGAAAGTGCATAACAATAGCAGTCCTAACAGAATACTTGCTTTTCCCAGGATCGATTTTAGTCTGGTCACCCCAATATGAGTAACTGATAATTGCTGCGTTTTTTCTTTCATCCGTATCCCCTCCTATTCTTGCGAAGCATAGTAATATATTTTTTCCTGGGTTGCTTCAGTAATATCTAAATCCGCTGCTATCTTTCCATGACTCATAACCAATATCCGGTCACTCATTCCCAGTATTTCAGGTAACTCTGACGAAATCATAATTACCGTCACACCGCTTTCCACCAGTGTATACATCAACTGATAAATCTCCATCTTAGCTCCCACGTCTATGCCTCTGGTAGGCTCATCAAATAGAAAAATATCTATATTAGCACATAACCATTTAGCTAATACTGCTTTTTGTTGATTTCCTCCACTTAAAGAATTGATATTCTGATTCCGGCCTGTGGTCTTTATATTCATTTTTTCTATATATTCATCTGTTTTTTTGTTAGCCACGCCTTCTTTCACCAGCCCTAAAAAATTGACAAGCTGATCATACGATGAAATAAGGATATTGCTCTTTATATCTTGGTTAAGCATTAGCCCATCCCGCTTACGGTCTTCTGTCGTATATCCAATTCCTGCCTGAATTGCTTTCTGGGGTGAATCAAATTTTCGTTTTTTTCCATGAACAGTTATTTCACCTGCGGTGGGGTGCAGTTTTCCAAATATTGCATGGGCCAACTCTGTCCTTCCCGCGCCCATAAGTCCGGCAATCCCTAATATCTCACCCTTATAAGCTTCAAAACTAATATTCTCCAGCAATCCTTTTACAAAAAGACCTTTTACCTCCAGTGTCTTCTCGCCCCTCTGGTATTCAGGCTTCTGTGGAAAATATGCCTCCAGTTTCCTACCTACAATCTCGCTTATTAACTGTTCCTCTGTTATATCACTCAACTGATGCTCTGCAATGAAATATCCATCCCGTAATACTGTTACTCTGTCAACAATTCGTTTTATATCACTCATCCTGTGGGAAACATATATAATCGCAACTCCCTGCTCTCTTAAATGTTCCAGGATTTCAAATAAGACTTCCGCCTCTGAGTCCGCTAATGCTGATGTAGGCTCATCCAAAATAAGCAGCTCGCAATCGTACGAAAGCGACTTTGCAATCTCCACCAACTGCTGTTCCGCCACACTCAACTGAACAATCTTTTTATGTATATCAATCTTAAGCTGAAGTCTGTCTAATAATTTCTGAGCATCCTGATTCAACTTTTTTTCATCAACCAGGCTAAACCGGCTCATTGGTTCCCTGGCAACGAAAATATTTTGGGCAACATTTAAATCAGGAAGAAGGTTAAATTCCTGGTGGACTATACCAATGCCGTAATGGTATATTTGAGAAGGGTGGTTGATATTGAATGGTTTCCCTTTGAATATCTTCACTCCAGAATCCGCCTGAACAATCCCCGTAATGATTTTTATAAGTGTGGACTTTCCGGCACCGTTTTCCCCCCATAAGTGCATGAATTTCTCCTTTTCGCACTTTCAGGCTAACGTCATGAAGTACTTGTACTCCTGAATATGACTTATTGATTCCTTCCATCTCCAACAAAATATCTTTCATAATTCCCTCTTTCTCCAGCCATGGTATCTGTTTTAAAGCATCACATCTCCACAGTTTGGTCCTAAGGTCTGCCCTGTATACAAATCTCCATCCGGTGTACTGGCTAAAAATATAGCAGAAGGTACAACTTCTTCTATCTCTCCAAAACGTGGAATGGCCAAATCCTTCATCTTTTCTTTTCTCCACTCCTCAGATACACTTTCCATCATCTGTGTATTTATGGGCCCTGGAGCAATACAATTGACATTAATACCATATTTCCCCAAATCCCATGCCAATGATTTTGTCATTCCGATAACTCCTGCCTTGGCCGCTGCATAATGGCAATGGTCTGTTCCTCCCTTCTGAGCAATCTGAGAGGAAATATTAATAATGCGTCCAGCTTTCTGTTTTATCATAATTGGAACAGTATACTTGCATGTCAAAAAAAGCTTCTTAAATTAACTGCTATCATCCTATCCCACTCTTCAACTGTCATATCAACTATAGATTTAGGGTCTGTAATCCCGGCATTATTAACCAAGACATCTATACGTCCAAATTCATCCATGGTACGCTGTATCAACTTCCTGGCTGTCGCCTCCTGTGATATATCCCCCTGCGTCAATACCACTTTTACTCCAAATTTCTCCATCTCTTGTGCCCACAACAGCATTCCCTTTTCATCACAACCATAATAATTAAGGGAGAGATGGGATCCCTCTCTGACAAATGCCTCTGGAAACCCACGGCTCATCCCATAACCATAACCAGCTCCTGTTATGATAGTGACTTTTCCCTTTAATTTCATAATTTCCGCTCCTCTCTTTCAAATTCTATTGAATTGAATGATTAAACCCCCTCACCACTCATCATTGATGATTAGTGTTTACATTGTCAATATAGCACAATATTTTATAAAAATCAAGACTATTTTCAGCAACTTGATGTATAT
>JAJQEA010000213.1:0-40126 GCA_021201905.1 Clostridia bacterium | reverse complement strand
GTATATACTTTTATATATCTGAATCAATTAAAAAATCCATCAATTAACCAGAATAAATTTTCCATCAAAAAAAGGCCGGGAAGCGACGCTCCCCGGCCTTCTGGCCTATCTTCCTATTTTCTTATATCCCATATCATCACTGCAAACTGGTATACCCATAGGCGTTCACCAATGCATCCAGCTTCCTTCCCTCCTTGCACAGCGGGCAGTCCCTGTAGTCATAATACGTATAATCAGGCAAATCCTTTCTGCCAAAAATAGACGTAATCCTGTATCCGTTGAGATCCTCCAATGTGCTGAAAATAGCGGTAACAGCTCTCAGATTGCCGCCGTAATACCGGATGGACTCGATTCCCTTGTTCAGTGCCAGACCTGTGGTCACGGACGCGGTCAGGATAATGATATTCTTATCCCGAATCATGGGAAGAATGTTCTCCTTGAATATCATCTGGCTGTTGCTGTTGAACTCCGGAGTCACAATGTAGATGGTCTTATGGGCATTCATGGAGAGAACTCCGGCGCTGGTCAGTTCCTCTGCCAGGAAACTGCCGATGACCTGGGTTCCCTCAAGACACACAATGGTATCCACCACAGTGTCATAGAGGAACAGCCCCGACAGGCACCTTGCAATCTCCTGGGCCTCACTGAGCCTGGTCTTTAAGGTGGTCATATCCAGATAATAATTGATATGGGCATGGTTGGTGGCAAAGTGTCCCGGTGTAACCTTAAGCGGTGCATTACAGCCGGTGGTATGTATCTTTACATACTTATTATCCATAAAAACGCCCCCTTTTACAATGGTACGGACAACGGTTTCTATATGTATTATTATACTAAATAATCCTCCCCGGTACAAGGGCAATCCGGCTGTCTTACCATTTTCTGCTAAAAATTACGGACATCCCGGGATACTCAGACCATACCATCCATACAGTAAAACAGGCGCCGTCACTGCTTTCTTGCAGCTTCGGTGCCTGTTATTTTTATCACATAATTCTACCGGTTACTGTCGTTTCCGGGATGACTCCACACTGTGTCCTCCGGTTTATTCTCTGAATCCTTGTATCCGTCTGAATCCTCCGGTCCTGTCTGGTTCCCCGAATTTGCCTGTGCCTGGGGATTCATCTGTTCCTCCGGGTTCATCTGGTTCTCCGGATTCGCCTGTTCCTCCTGGCTCCTCTGCTCTCCCCGGGCCGTCTGTTCCTCCGAACTCGCCTGGTCCTCCGGGTTCACCCGTTCTCCCTGATTCGCCTGTTCTCCCTGGCTTTCCAGGTTTGCATGAGGCTCCTGCAAAGCCGCGCCTTCATCCTCACCCTCTTTTGTTTCCTCCGGCTCCGGAATGCCCTTAACCTTGCGGAATATCTTCATGAATTCCTTACCGGTGATCGTCTCCTTGTCAATGAGGAATGCGGCTATCTGGTCCATGGCATCCTTGTTGTCGCTTAAGAGACGCTTTGCCTCATCGTAGGAATCCTTCAATATCTTCATGACCTCCTGGTCAATCTCAGCTGCCGTTGCATCGCCGTAGTTTAATACGGCCCGGCCTGTCAGATACTGGTTCTTCTGGGATTCAAGGCCCATGAGACCGAATTTATCAGACATACCATACTGGGTAACCATGGCTCTTGCCAGGTTGGTGGCCTGCTGGATATCGTTGGCTGCTCCCGTGGTCACTGTCTCAAATACGATTTCCTCGGCGGCGCGTCCGGCCATCAGCTCCACCAGCCTGGCCTCCAGCTCCTTCTTCGTATTGAGGTACTTCTCCTCCTCCGGCACGTTCATGACATATCCCAGAGCGCCCATTGTCCTCGGCACAATGGTAATCTTCTGCACCGGCTCGGAATGCTTCTGGAGCGCGCTTACAAGAGCGTGGCCCACCTCATGGTAGGATACGATACGGCGCTCCTCCTTGCTCATGATGCGGTCCTTCTTTTCCTTACCCACAAGGACCACTTCCACTGCCTCAAACAAATCCTTCTGTGACACGGCATTGCGCCCGTGCTTAACCGCGTTGATGGCAGCCTCATTCATCATGTTGGCCAGGTCCGCGCCCACAGCACCTGAGGTGGCCAGGGCTATCTCCTTAAAGTCTACGGATTCATCCAGGAGCACATCCTTGGAATGTACCTTAAGTATGTTGATACGCCCGTTAAGGTCCGGCTTATCCACCACCACCCGGCGGTCAAAACGTCCGGGACGGAGCAGGGCCGGGTCCAGGACCTCAGGACGGTTGGTGGCGCCCAGCACCAGAAGTCCCTTGGTGGAATCAAATCCATCCATCTCCGAAAGAAGCTGGTTTAAGGTCTGTTCACGCTCGTCGTTGCCGCCCATACGGCTGTCGCGGCTGCGTCCAATGGCGTCAATCTCATCGATAAAGATAATACATGGCGCATTCTCGGTGGCGTTCTTAAACAAATCACGGACACGGGACGCGCCCACGCCCACGAACATCTCCACAAAATCAGAACCGGAAAGGGAATAAAAGGGCACATGGGCCTCGCCCGCCACTGCCTTTGCAAGCAGGGTCTTACCTGTTCCGGGAGGGCCTACCAAAAGGGCTCCCTTGGGCAGCTTGGCGCCAATCTTGGTATATTTGCCCGGGTTGTGGAGGAAATCCACAATTTCCGTCAGCGACTCCTTGGCCTCGTCCTCACCGGCCACATCCTTGAAGGTGATGCCGGTTTCCCTCTGGACGTACATCTTGGCGTTGGATTTGCCCACGCCCATGATTCCGCCGCCGCCCATGCGCTTCATGGTAAAGTTCATCAGGAACAGCAGGAACAGGAATGGGACTGCGTAATTCAGCAGGACCAAAAGAAGGGTGCTGCTGTCGCTCTTCTCACGGTTGGTAACCACGTTATTATCCAGTATCCTGTTGACAAAGTCATAATCGCCTTCCAGTCTCACCACATAATAATCCAGATTCTGGGAATACTTAGTATTACCCTTCTTAGGGATGACCGTGATTTCCGTGCTGCCCACCTTGATGGAGTCCACCTCTCCGGCTTCCACCATCTGAACGAACTCATTATAGGACAACTCCTGACGTTTCTTGGAATTCAGATAGTTGTTCATACTGCTGACCACGATAAATGTAAGTATGGCTGCAACCACCAGCATGGTTATGGTCTGCCAGTTACTTTTCATATTCAGGTCCTGTTTGTTATTATTATCCATATTGTACAAATTCTCCCTCTGAATGGGTCATCTATCAATTTCCAGCAAAAACCCATTCTCTACCATTATAGTGTCAGTCTCCCCATAAATCAAGAAAAGAACAATTAATTTTCTTAAATTTTTACAAAAAGTCCTGGATTTATTCTCAATGAGGATGTATAATGTTTCAGTTATTTTTTTGATACTATATCAAACAAGTCACACGACACCCACAACAAGAAAAGGAGGTATCCCCATCATGCCAGTCAAGTACGTATTCGTAACCGGCGGCGTAGTCTCTGGACTGGGAAAAGGCATCACCGCGGCATCTCTCGGCCGCCTGTTAAAGGCCAGAGGCTACAAGGTGACCATGCAGAAGTTCGACCCCTACATCAACATCGACCCCGGCACCATGAACCCGGTCCAGCACGGAGAAGTCTTCGTGACGGATGACGGCGCTGAGACAGACCTGGACTTAGGCCACTATGAGCGCTTTATCGACGAAAGCCTCACCAGGAATTCCAACGTCACCACAGGCAAGGTCTACTGGACGGTCCTGCAAAAGGAACGCCGCGGAGACTTCGGCGGCGGAACCGTACAGGTAATCCCCCATATTACCAACGAAATCAAAAGCCGTTTCCACCGCAACTACACGGAAAACGAGACGGAAATCGCCATCATCGAGGTCGGCGGCACGGTCGGCGACATCGAAAGCCAGCCCTTCCTGGAGGCCATACGCCAGTTCCAGCATGAGGCAGGCCCAGGCAACACCTGCATCATCCATGTCACTCTCATTCCTTACCTGAAAGCCTCAGAGGAGCTTAAGACCAAGCCGACTCAGGCCAGCGTAAAAGACCTTCAGGGAATGGGCATTCAGCCCGATATCCTTGTCTGCCGCAGCGAACTCCCCCTGGACGACGGCATAAAGACGAAAATCGCCCAATTCTGCAATGTTCCCAAACATCACGTACTCCAAAACCTGGATGTGGACGTGCTCTATGAAGTACCCCTTATAATGGAGGAAGAGCATCTGGCCCAGTCCGCCTGTGAATGTCTGAATCTGCCCTGCCCTGAGCCGGACCTGACAGACTGGAAGGCCATGATAGAGGCCTGGAAGCATCCTGAGAAGGAAGTGACCGTGGTCCTGGTAGGCAAATACATCCAGCTCCACGACGCCTACATTTCCGTGGTGGAAGCCCTGAAACACGGAGGCGTTGCCAACCGTGCAGCCGTCCACATCAAATGGGTGGATTCCGAGACAGTCACGCCGGAAAATGCCCCTGAAATCTTCAAAGATGTAAGCGGTATCCTGGTTCCCGGCGGCTTTGGCGACCGCGGCATTGACGGAAAGATTCACGCCATCCAGTATGCCCGGGAACACCGCATACCATTCCTTGGACTCTGCCTGGGAATGCAGCTGTCCATTGTGGAGTTTGCCAGAAATGCGGCCGGATACGCAGATGCCCACAGCGTGGAGCTGAATCCCGCCACCACCCATCCCGTCATCCATCTGATGCCGGAACAGAACGGTGTGGAGGACATCGGCGGCACCTTAAGGCTGGGATCCTATCCCTGCGTCCTGAACAAGGCGTCCAGGGCATATGAGCTGTACGGCGAAACCACAATCTATGAGCGCCACAGGCACCGCTACGAAGTCAATAACGACTACCGCACCGTACTTACCAACTGCGGCATGATGCTCTCCGGACTGTCACCCGACGGACGGATTGTGGAAATGATAGAGCTTCCGGACCATCCCTGGTTCATTGCCACCCAGGCCCATCCGGAGCTTAAATCCAGGCCCAACCGGCCCCATCCCCTGTTTAAAGGCTTCATAGAGGCCGCTTTAAAGAATTTGCCAGTATGAATCATCTCCCTTTGCGCAAACTATGATTAAGTTTCAATCATAAGCGCATCACAAGGAGGTGAATCCCTATTGGATCGCAAGGAAAAAGACGATTTCGATGTTGACATACAAGCCTGCTCCACCATGGACTGCACCGGCCTGATTCCCGCCCTGCCCCAGGATGAGGCGGAAAAGGAAGCCTATGAGGACCTCTATCCATATGTCACCAAGGCTGTTTCATCGGACAAGGAATAAGGGGCCGGGCAGAGCAACCCAGGGATGCACAGACCAGGACAGCACAACTAAATAAAACGGAGCCGAGGCACCTCTGCCTTTGCTCCGTTTCGTTTTATACATCACCCATGCATAAATCTGCTTAAAAACTCCTGAGTCTGAAGCTGTTTGGGGGCTCCGAATATCTGAGAGGGTTCTCCCTCCTCCACAATCACTCCCCCTGCCATAAACGCCACATGGCTGGACACATCCCTGGCAAAAGCCATTTCATGTGTGACGATAATCATGGTAAGGCCCTCTCCGGCCAGCTTTCGCATGACCTCCAGCACCTCACCCACCATCTGGGGATCCAGAGCCGAGGTGGGCTCGTCAAACAGCAGCACCTCCGGTTCCATGGCCAATGCCCTGGCAATGGCCACTCTCTGCTTCTGTCCGCCGGAAAGCTGTCTGGGCTTGGCGTTGATATACGGCGCCATTCCCACCTTTTCCAGATAGTACATGGCATTCTTATGGGCATCTGTCTTGTTCTTCTTAAGCACCTTCACCTGTCCGATTATACAGTTCTCCAACACGGTCATGTTGTTAAACAGGTTAAAGCTCTGGAACACCATTCCCACCTTGGAGCGGTACTGGGGCGCATTGACCTTTTTATCGGCAATATTGGTTCCATGGTACATGATTTCCCCCGTGGTAGGCGTTTCCAAAAGATTCAGGCATCTGAGCAGTGTGGATTTTCCGGAACCCGACGCGCCGATGATGCAGGTCACATCCCCGCTGCTGACTGAAAAGTCAATATCCTTAAGCACAGGATTGGTACCGAAGGTTTTGCTCAAATGACGGATTTCTAGTATACTGTCTCCTTTCATCGCGCATCCTCCTTCTTTTTATCCTTTTCATCCGGGAACCGGTACATGCCGCTGGTATGGGCCAGGGTATCGGTGGTGGCCAGGTCGTAGTTGTCCGCGCCGTCCATCCTGTTTTCCCACCAGCGCAGGATCCTGGAACAGGTGAATGTCATGATGAAATATACGATCATGGTGATGGTATATGCCTCGAAATTCATGTACAGGGCTCCTGCGGCAGCCTTGGTCTTATACAGCAGCTCCGTGACGCCGATAACAGAGAGCACGCAGCTGTCCTTGATATTAATAATCAGGTTATTGCCAATCTGAGGCATGATATTCCTCAGCGCCTGGGGCAGAATCACATAGAGCATGGTCTGTACATGGGTCATGCCGATGGCCTTTGCTCCCTCTGTCTGGCCCGGGTCAATGGAAAGGATACCGCCTCGGACTGTCTCAGCCATGTAAGCGCCTGTATTGATGGAAAGAATGAAATAGGCGGCGCCCCACATGGACATGTTGATTCCTAACATGGGCAGAAGCCCGTAATAAATAAACATGGCCTGGGCCATCATGGGCGTACCGCGGAAGAACTCCACATAGGCGTTCAGAATCAGTTTCACGACCCAGAGCACGGCCCTCTTTACCGGGTTGTCCCCCCGCTCATTTGGTATGGTCTGGACAATACCCACGGCAAAGCCTATGATGCAGCCCACCAGAGTACCTACCAGGGCAATCTTAAGGCTGACGCCCGCGCCCTGGAGCATTGACATACCGTATCGGTTGAATACGACCATAACACGGCCGAAAAAATCTGTTGGCATATCCCTTCTCCTTACTCTTTAACATACTTTAGCCTGACGGCGGTTTAGTTTGCCAGAGGCTGAACAGAGATAGCTTCATCCATCATTTTGGAGAAGTCATCCTTTGTCATCTTTGTGAGAACGCTGTTGATGGCATCCTTTAACTCTGCATTTCCCTTCTTTAAGGAAATACCGATGTTGATATCTTCATCCGTTACCTGGAAATCAGCGTCGCCGCCGCCAAACTCAATCATCTTGAAGTTAGGATAAGCGATGAGGGCGCCCTTGCCGGTAGGCTGGTCTGTGACAACCAGGTCGCACTTGTCAGCGTTTAAGGACATCAGCATGTCAGGAGCGCTGGCAGTGGCTGCCAGTACATTGGCATCCTGAATCTGGGGCAGACAGGTGTTGTACCAGATGGTGCTCTGCTGGGAAGTACAGGTAGCGCCAGCCAGATCCGCAACGCTCTTGGCATCCGCGTACTTGCTGCCTTCCTTTACCAGGGTAACGATGGTTGCGTAGTAATATGGCTCAGTGAAATCCACTGCCTGAAGACGCTCAGAGGTAATGGACTGTCCTGCGATGACACAGTCAACCTGTCCTGTGGTGACAGCCGGAATCAGGGAATCCCAGTCCAGACGTACGATTTCCAGGTCATAGCCCAGCTCCTCGCAAATCTTCTTTGCCATCATGACATCATATCCGTAAGCAAATTCATTGCTGTCCGCAATGGCCACCGCGCCATTGGAATCATCAGGCTGTGTCCAGTTGTAAGGAGCATATGCGCATTCCATAGCCACGCGCAGGGTCTTTTTCTCTCCGCTGTCCGCCGCCGTGGTATCTGCCGGGGCATCACTCTCTGCCTTGGCATCGCCGGCTGCGGTTGTTGCCTCTGCCTTTGTGTCAGCTGCTGTGGCTGTTGTGCCGCCTCCGCCGCATGCTGTCAGGGAACCGGCAGCAAGGACGCCGGCCAGAATCAGGCCTAAAACTTTCTTTGAACTCATTTTCATAATAATCTCTCCTCTTATAAATGTTCCAGGCTTTACTGTCTAAGAAAAAAGCCACACCCATCCTCACAGGTATGACTCTACTGTCATCTGATGACCGGCAATCCCAAACAGCTAAAACCTTGCCCTATTAAACACGGCGCCTTTACTTTCTTAAGCATATATGCGCCTAACGTGCTTAGTATAACATAACTCGTTCTGTTTTCCAATACCCAAATACGTTTTTTTATGCAGGAAAAAGGTATAAATAATTGTAAAAACAGCCATAAATCCTTTATCTGGGAATTCATGGCTGTCATATATAATCATTTCCTACTGTTGGCTTTCCTTTGCACTGTCCGCTGTTTCCTGAAGGTTTTCCTGTGCTGTCTCTTGGGTCTTGTCCTGTGTCTTGTCCCCCATCAGCTCATCCATGCGCTGTAAGAATACATCGTCAGGCTGGATTTGATTTCCGTCCTCATCCACCTCCACGGCAAACAGGAAGGTTCTGGCATCGTTGATTTCGTAGCTGCATGTAACCAGGGTGTACAGGGTCTTGGCCGGATATGTAATCTCGCCGCCGTAGCTGCACGGCTTTACCATCTCATGCACAAAGGCGTCAAAGGATTCCTGGGATTTAAACCTGGTCTTGCGCACAATGGGCTGCACCTCCCCGTAGTAGGCGGCCACTGCCTTTAACCTGATTTCCCGGTCTGGCGTGTAGATGCTGAAAAACTGGTGCTCCTTGAAATACGCCTCGTCCTTGTACCGGTTCACATCCTTGAACATGCTCCCGTTTTTCATATTGTGGCCGTACAGCACATTGTTCCGCCCCACAAAATCTCCCTGGCTCTCAAAATCCAGGTAAATGGCGCCCGCAATATTCTCCTTGCCGTAAAAATCATGGTTCAGGTAGAAATCATTGTCCTCTCCCTGGACAATGGGATAATCAATGTTGGTATCCGGCACCCGGATCCATCCGATGGTATCCGGATTTTCCTTCATCAGCTCCTCAAAGTTGATTGGAGATACATAGGGCTCTGTCTCCGGCTCCCCAGGCTGTGTCTCCGCCTCCGTGGACGGCTGGGCCGTGGTCTCCCTGGCCAGCTCGGCCAGCCTCTCATATTCTTCCCTGGTCCTCTTGTCCTCCATCCAGCTGTGAATGCTCATGGCACCGCTTACCAGCATGACGGCCAGTAAAACCAGGATGATGACGCCCCGTATCCTGCTCTTTCCTTTTTTTCTGATCCATAGATGATTATGTGTCCTTTCCTGCTGTCATCCCATATGGCCGGAAGCCGCTTTAAGGGCTTCGTCCCATCCTTCACTGTCAGCCACCGCCTCCTGCATCAGAAGCAGCATCTCCAGAAAGCTGCGGAAGCTGACCTGCCTGCGCTTTTCCTTCCAGCAGATGGTTCCCTGCCAGGTGGCGTTCCTTCTGAACATGACCCTTATCACAAAGGTCATGGGGCCAAAGCCTCCCGCATTGACCGTGACGTTTCTGGGACTGATGAGGTTCCCTTTGTCCGCTCCCTCCGGAAGAGGAAGAAGAAGGCGTTCCACTTCATCCCTGAGTTCAAACTCACTGGCAAATTCCCGGCGGTCCGCCACTGCCGGATGGGATACATCCCCGCCCATAACGAAATGACTGAAATTGCGCACAGTCACCTCGCACATCCGCTTGCCGAGGCCGTGCATGATATCACTTCCGTGTCCCAGAGAACGGTCCAGATATTCCATCAGCTCCAGAAAGCTCCTGAAGGAATAGGTGCCGCCGTTTCTCAGGTCCATTATATCACCCTGCCACGTGGAATGAAACCTGTATTTCACATGAAGGTAGAACTCGGCCAGTTTTCCCTGGAGCCGCTTCTTGCCTCCCGCCTCCCCACTCCTTAAGGACAGGCCGCCGTGGTTTATTCCCACAAAGGACCTCTGGTCCACGCTCTTCATAGGGTAGCGGAGTTCATCGAACAGTTTTTCCAGGCAGATGGCCATCTCCGATATACAGCCAAAGGGGATTGCCTCCTCCAGGCTGTCATAGTAGAGCCTTCCGCACAACAGGCGGCCGTCATAGCTGTCAATGGCTATATTTACATATTTGTACGAATCCGGTAGGGTACCTGTTCTTGCAATCGACATATATTCACCTGCTTTTCTTTCATAAATTGACATAGTAATCCTATTAAACCTGTTACCATTATAACAGTCTCCGGTTACAATCCGGTTACAAAAGAACACCCGGCTGCTTTTTTATGAATTTTTTTTCTGGACAATTATGGTTCTGATTAGTATACTTATCTTAGAACGACCCCGTTTTTGCAAAGGAGAGCAGACATGAATGCATCCGTTATGGAAGACAAACCTACTATTTATATAAAAACCCTGGGCGGATTTTCCCTCAGGATTGGTGATAAAGAGATAACCGACAACAGCAACCAGTCAAAAAAGCCCTGGTGCCTCCTGGAATATCTGGTTGTATTCCAGAAAAAATCCATCAGCCCCGGCGAACTTATCAACATTGTATGGGCCGACGACCCCGGCGTCAATCCGGGCGGCGCCTTAAAAACCCTGATGTTCCGCAGCCGCAAGCTGTTAGACCCCCTGGGTATTCCTCCCCAGAAGCTGTTGGTACAGCAGCGGGGCTCCTATTGCTGGACGCAGGATTACCCCTCCGTGCTGGACATTGACCAGTTTGAAGCGATCTGTACTCAGGTCCTGAACCAGGACCTGGACGAGGAGGAAGCCCTGGAGCTGTGCCTTAAGGGTCTGGAGTTGTACAGGGGGGATTTCCTTCCCAAATCAGAATATGAATCCTGGGTCATCCCCATCAGTACATACTACCACTCTCTGTACCAGAAGCTGGTCTATAAGACAGTGGAGCTGCTTACCAAAAAGGAGGAGTTCTCCAAGATAACCTCTGTCTGCCAGACAGCTGTGGGGATAGAGCCTTTTGATGAGGAATTCCACTATCATCTTGTCTACTCCCTCTACAGGGATGGCCACACCAGCCAGGCCATTGAGGAATACAACCATACGCTGGACCTGTTTTATAATGAATTCTCCATCTCGCCGTCGGACCATTTTAAGGATTTATACAAGTCCATCCGCAGCAAGGAACAGGGCATCAACACAAACCTGGATTCCATCCAGGAGACTCTTAAGGAGGAGGCCTCAGGGGGAGCGTTTTACTGTGAATACCCCGTATTCCACGACCTGTTTCAGTTGGAACGCAGGGCCATTGAGCGCACCGGCGATTCCATCTACCTGTGTCTCCTCACCATCGTGGACCTGGACGGACGTGCTCCCAAGGCAACGGTCCTCAACAAGGCCATGGAGCATCTGAACAATGCGATCCGGGACTCCCTGCGGTGCAGCGACGTGTACACCCGTTACAGCATCAGCCAGTATATCATCCTTCTTCCCACGGTTACCATGGAAAAGGGCGAGATGGTCATGAAGCGGATACTGAACCATTTCCGCAAGCTCTACAGCCGCAAGGACCTGGTTGTTGATTACAAGCTTCAGCCGGTGCTTCCCTGGGAGCGCACCCCGGCAGGCTTTCAGGAATAAACAGAATTTTGACAGATAACAAATCTATAGCTTTCACGAAACAAAAAAGCTGCGGCGCTATCCTTCACAGGATTTTCAACCGCAGCTTTTATAATGTGCTGATCACCCTTATTCTGTGGTATCCGCCGCCCTGCTCCTGCCATAAAAGAGTTGGTTCAGGCTTCTCATCACATAACGGTAAGCCGGTATAAGAAACAGGTCCGCGGCGATCCAGGCCACCGGGCTGGCGATGCACACTGCTATGTAACCAAACACAGGGACCAGGCAGAAGCCCACAAAGGAGCGCGCCGCCATCTCGCATACACCGGCAATAATGGCCAGCCTGGAATATCCCAGCCCCTGAATCATGAACCGCACCGCGTTGACAAACACCAGCGGTATATAGAACAGGCTGTTTCCGATGAGGAACAGGCGCGTATTTCTCAGGACTTCCCCCTCCCCCTTATTCACGAACATAAGGGCAATCCATTGTCCGAAGATATAAAGCACGGCAAAGGCTATGACGGCATAGACGCAGCCCATGACGGCCCCTGCCTTCAGCCCCTGGTCAATACGGTCCAGCTTCCTGGCGCCCACATTCTGTCCGCCGTAGGTGGCCATGGTGGATCCCAGGGCGTCAAAGGGACAGCAGAAGAACATGCTGATTTTACTGCCTGCCGTCACCGCGGCCACCGCCATGGAGCCCAGGGAATTGACCGCGGTCTGGAGGATTACGCTTCCTATGGCGATGATGGAGTACTGCAGGCCCATGGGGATTCCCATGTTGCACAGAATCTTCATGTAATGGGCATCCGGCCTCCACTCGTCATCATTCATCTTGAGGATGGTGAATTTCTTTCTCATGTAAAACAGGCACAGGATTCCCGACACGGCCTGGGCCGTGATGGTGGCCCAGGCAGCGCCTGACACCCCCATCTTAAGGACCAGGATCGTAAAGAAGTCCAGGGCCACATTGATCACAGATGAAAACACCAGAAATATCAGCGGGGTGGTGCTGTCTCCCAGGGAACGTATGGTACAGGACAGCAGGTTATAGAGATAGGTGGCCGGAATGCCCAGGAATATCACAAAGATATAGCTGTAGGCCCCATCGATGATATCCTCAGGCGTCTGCATCAGCTCCAGGATGTTGCGGCACAGCAGGCATATGGCCACGGTCATAATCGCTGAAAACAGAATTGCAAGCCATGCGCTGTTGGCCACAAACCGTCTGAGCGCTTTTTCGTTCTTTTCCCCGAATTTCTGGGCCACCGGAATGGCAAAACCGCTGCATACGCCCAGGCAGAAACCAATAATCATAAAGTTGATGGAGCCCACCGCTGCCAGGGCCTTAACCCCCAGGCACTTGCCCACGATGATGGTGTCCGCCATATTGTACAGCTGCTGGAACAGCAGCCCGCACAGCATGGGGATAAAAAATCCCAGTATCAGTTTTACCGGGGAGCCTTCCGTCATATCCTTTGTCACATTTGCGGCCATGTATGTATTCCTCTCTGTTTCCATGAATTTCATCCCAATAATGTACTCTCTTAACCTGCAATTTGCAAGTAGAAAATAAGGCTGGAATCCGTGACCGGGACATACATTTTACACAATGGGCCGGGAAACTGTTCCCGGCCCGTAATGCCTGTTATTGGTAGCAGAGCACAGGCATGCCCTTATAAATTAAGTCATAGAGCACGCTGGCCTTCTCCGGCGGAAGGTTGATACAGCCATGGCTTCCGCTGGTCTGGAAGATGGTGCCGCCGAATTTGCTTCTCCATGTGGCGTCATGGAAACCAATGCCACCGTTAAAGGGCATCCAGTAATCCACATGGCTCTCGTACTCATAGGTTCCGTCCGCCTTCTTGGCTCCCCTCAGTATCCTGTCCTTTTCCTTGTAGGTCAGGCTGTAGATGCCCGCGGGCGTGTCGTAATTCTTGGATATATTACCCGTGACGCAGGGCGCGTCCCACACCAGGTTTCCTTCCTGGAACATGTATACGTGCTGCCCTGTCAGGTCCACCTCCGCGTACGTGGTGCCCCAGTCAGGGGCTGTGCGGCTGGCGGCCGCCATGGCGTATACCGGCTCCCTGTCCACCGGACCGGCTGTGGGGCCGGCCTGAATCAGGGCTGCCAGGGCCTGGACCTCGCCTGCCACATCGATTTTCCAGCCGTAAGGGCCTGTCAGTTCCACATCCTTGCCCGTGGCTGTGTGGAATATACGGGCGGTTCCGGCCGTATCCCTTCTGGAGGCCATCTCTGCCACAAAGGCGGTGATTTTCTCCAGGTCAACGGTGGGCACCCCGTCCTGGCTTCCTGTGACCCAGGTGGCAATGGTCTCACCGCCCAGGGTCTCCTTCTCATCGCCAAACACATAATTGACGCTCATGTCCCGGTACTGGTTCATACGGGCGCACAGAGCCACAAGGTTCTCATCCGTCTCCCATAGATTGACCTGGTAATAACAGCCTGCGCTGTCCACATCCACAGAGCTCTGCCCCGCTTTTACGGCAGCGGTAATCACCTCCGTGGTCTTGGCCTCGTCCACATTATTTCCCTGGACAGCCGGTATAATGGAAAAAGGCTGTCCCTCCTCATAGGAGGATATATGGGCATCGGAAGTGACTGTGATGCCTGAGCCGCTTATCAGGGTCAGGGCCTTAATCCTTGCCCCCAGGGCTTCCTGGCTGTAGGTCACGGTCATGGCCATGGTATGGGAGTTATCCGCATCCGGTCCTGAGACGCGCCCGGCTGCGTTCTGTGCATCCAGTATAGCCTTAAGTCCCTGGGGAACCTCCACCTTATAACCGATGTCCGTACCTTTTATGGTTTCCTGGCGTCCGCCTCTCTCCTTAATGGTGAGATTGTATTCACCGGCGTAAAAACCTTCGATTCTGGCCTTGGCCTCATCCACGGTCAGTCCGCCCACGCCGACACCGTTGACCTTTGTACCGGATACAAAACGGGTTGTATCTCCGCCCTCTTCTGCCAAGGACACAAACGCCCCTGCCAGCACAAGCACAGCCGCTGCCACCCATGCCGCGGCCAGCCTTCCCATCCATGTCCTCTTCCTTGATTTCTGCATAAACAATCCTGCCCTACCTTTTATTGATATTTACTGCATTTTCTTCCACTCCTGCCTCAAATTAGCAGGATGCCTTCTTAACATAACAGCCCTTCACCATATTTTCAATATAAAAATCAAAAATGTAAGAATTCTTCATAAAAATATAAAATCCGGGGTCCCTAAAACAGGGAAACCCGGATTCTTTCGTATGCCAGGACCTTTATCAGTCCACTACCTCTATGCTCTTGATGACAGGCTGGTTGGCCTTTGCAACGGAACCGTTGTTGTCTTCCACCTTTGTGTCCTCACAGATGGCATCCACTACCTCCATGCCCTCTGTCACATATCCGAAACAGGCGTAATCCCCATCCAGGAATGTGCTGTCCTCATGTACAATGAAGAACTGGGAGCTGGCGCTGTCCTTTATCTGGGAACGTGCCATGGAAATGGCCCCTCTGGTGTGGGACAGCGGATTTTCCACCCCGTTGCCGGAAAACTCGCCTTTGATTTCCTGGTCGGAACCGCCCATGC
Organism: Clostridia bacterium; assembly: GCA_021201905.1. Taxonomy (GTDB): domain Bacteria; phylum Bacillota; class Clostridia; order Lachnospirales; family Lachnospiraceae; genus Enterocloster. The sequence continues at coordinate 25,109 of JAJQEA010000213.1, read as the reverse complement.
CCGTGCCTAAGGGGTCGCCTCCCTGAATCATGAAACCACTTATGATGCGGTGGAAGGTAAGTCCGTCGTAGAAACCGTCCTTTGCCAGCTTCAGGAAGTTAGCCACCGTGACGGGGGCCTCGTCCCCGTAAAGCTCCACGGAAATGGTTCCATAGTCCTTTACGTTAATCTTTATATGGTGCTTTCCCGCCGCTGCCTGGATTTCCTCTGAAGCTGTATCCTGGGCTCCCTCTGAAGCCTCCGCTGTCTTGGTTGTCTCTTTTTTGGCTGTCTCTGCCTTGGCTGCCTCTTCCCTGGCCGTCTCTGTCTGCGCCGCTGTGGTGGCTGCCCCCTGCGCTGGTGCTGCATCCGGCCAGGGCTGAAACCGCCAGTACCGCTGCCGCACATATACACATCCATTTTTTCATAAATTCCGCTCCTCTGCTTATGGGAAAACTGTACGCCGTCCCTCTGTCCGGCCCTTTTCCCGTAATGTACGTCCGGGCGTTATGTCACCCGGACTGCCAGAGCATATTGTAACACCTGCAATGCCTTCCCGTAAAGGACTTTATAGAAATATCACACTTTTGTCACATTTTCCCGTCCGGAAAACGCGCGGACACCGGCCGTCACCCGGCTGCAGACCACGCACAGAACCACGGTGGCCGCCATGTCGGGAAGGGTGCTTCCCACAGGCGTATCCACCCGCATCAGGATGCGGTAAATCACAAATCCCGCCAGCCAGATAACCAGGTTTGTCAGATTGGCGGCCTCCGCCTCATGGTCCTGGCGTATGATAAAATAATCCGCAATCTGAATGGCAATCATGGGAGCAAACACGGAACCAATGAGATAGAGGAAATCCGTAATGTTGTCCATAGGGTATGCCATGGCTGCCGCGGTGCCGACGACGGTCACTGCCACTGCAGCCCACTTTTCCTTAATCCTGTGTGTGATGGACACGCTGGATACACCGGCCGAGTAGGCGTCCAGGAACGTGGTGGTCACGGTGGACAGCACAATAATGAGAAGACCTGCCGCTCCCAGCCCGGCCTTGACCATGATGACAGAGATATCATATTCACCTGTGTAAATGGCTGCTCCCATTCCGATAATATACATAAAGCAGCTCACCAGGCCGTAGACCACGGCGCTGGCCGCCGTTGCCCCAAAGGGCCTTTCGGCCTCCCTCGTATAATCGCTTATGAGGGGCAGCCAGGACAGAGGCATGGCCACGGACAATTCAACCGCGGCCCCAAAGCTCAGGGAACTGTCCGCCTCCACGGACGGCTCCCCGTTACCTGTAAATATAACCCGGCACAAAATGAGAGTCAGCACAAACAGAGCCGCCATGGCCGCCGTATTGATTTTTCCCAGGTTCCTGATTCCAATTAAAAGCCACACCAGAATCAGGCCGCCAATCACAAGGCACCAGACCCACAGCCCCGCGTCAAAAATACCGTTGGCAGCCAGACCGCCGTCGTAAATCATGATGGAGGTCCAGCCCACCAGCTGCAGGACGTTGAGCCCGCAAAACAGCAGGCTTCCTTTCTGCCCAAAGCTCATCTTCACTGTTTCCATGGAGCTGCGCCTGGTATACCCGCCAATCAGTCCGGCCATAAACAGCAGCATGCAGCCAATCACATGGCCCAGCACAATGGCTGCCAGCCCCTTTGCAAATCCAAGAGGCGCCAGATATGTGCCTGTCAGTATCTCGGCTATGGATACCCCTGCCCCAAACCATATAAGGCTGTTGGCAGATATGGAGGTTCCCTTTTCTTTTATACTTACCTGTTCCTTCATACTCATCCCTCCCTAATACTCGCCCCGTATGGCAAATCCATGGTTCATAGGTCCGCTCCCTTTTCCCAGGTCCAGCTGCGCTTCCAGCGCGCCTGAGAGATATACCTTGGCGCGCTCCACTGCCAGGTCCATATCCATGCCCTTGGCCAGGTTGGAGGCAATGGCGCTGGACAGGGTACAGCCTGTCCCATGGGTATTGGGGTTGCCAATCCGCCTGCCGTTAAACCATTTCAGTTTCGTATCCCGGTACAGCAGATCATTGGCATCATTGAGCTGGTGGCCGCCCTTAAGGAGTACGGCGCAGCCATAGCCCTCCCCGATGGCCCTTGCCGCCTTCTCCATGTCACCGGGATTATGTATCTCCATTCCCGACAGCACCTCTGCCTCCGGGATATTGGGGGTCAGCAGGTCTGCCATGGGAAGAAGGACTTCCTTCAGCGCCTCTATGGCCTCCACGCTGATGAGCCGGGAGCCGCTGGTGGATACCATCACCGGGTCCACCACCACCTTGGCCGCCCTGTAAAACGCCAGCCTGTCCCCGATGGCCTCTATCAGGCCGCCGGAGGAAACCATCCCGATTTTAACCGCGTCCGGGAAGATATCCGTAAATATATCGTCCAACTGTTCCTTTAAAAAAGATGGAGTCACCTCCATGATTCCTGTTACGCCGGTGGTATTCTGGGCAGTCAATGCCGTTATGGCGCTCATGGCGTATACCCCGTGAGCGGTCATGGTCTTGATATCTGCCTGGATTCCGGCGCCTCCGCTGGAATCGCTTCCAGCGATTGTTAATGCTGTTTTCATAGTCATTCTCCTTTTCGCATTAATTTTATAAAGCGGCGGAAGGTGGTGCCCCCAATCCGCCGCCGGGAAGCTCCGGCGCCCATGCCTGATACCATACAGAATTGTCCCGCATATCAAAAAAGCGGAACACCAAAACAGGTGCTCCGCCGGCAATCGTCCGTTATGGTCCCTACGTTGGCATTATCCAAATCAGGTAATGGGTCTAAGCATGAACAGCTTACTCTCAGCCCACTTAAGTGAGCTCCCCGTTTATTTACATCTACCATTATACATGGTTTCAGGAAGAATGCAATCCCTTTAGCGGAAACCTGTCCGAAACCCTTCCAAAACCGCTCTATCATCCGCCTATCCCAGGGCCCGGTCCACGATTTTCACCATGGCCGTAAAGGTGGTGTCGTTGTAATCCACATCGAACTCGTCACCCGGCTGGTTCAGGATGCGCTTGATGCTCAGTATCCCCAGACCGCCATCCCTCTTGCTGGACAGAATCCTGCTTCCGTTCTTCTTAATCTGTCCGTTGTAGGAATTTTCCACCAGCATCATAAGGTGGTCGTCCAGCCATCTGGCCTGGACCAGGATGAACCGGTGGCCGGTCAGGCGGCGGCAGGCTTCCATGGCGTTTTCCAGCAGGTTTCCGATGACAATGCACAGGGTCAGATCATCCACAGGCACATGGGCGGATAGGTCCACCCTGGCAGTGAACTCAACCCCATCCTGCCTAGCCCTGGTGGCATACTCCTGCAAAAGTCCGTTTACGGCCTGGTTCTGGCAGAACACCATCTCAGCCGTCATGTCAAGCTCCCTTTTCAGGTTCATCAGGTAATTGGTCCGCTCGCCCCGGTCCATGTTCAGGAGGGCGTGGATGTGATGGCGGAAATCATGCTTGATGATGCGCACCTGTTCAATATAGTCCAGGGTCTGGTTATAATGCTCCCTCTGCTGGCTGATAAGCTGTCTGGCAAACTGCAATTCCTCCTCGGTCCTGCGGCGGCACATGATCTCCAGGGTGCTGCTCAGAATCAGCACGTACAGCACCAGTATCATGACGCACAGCGCCAAATAGAACAGCACGTCCTCCAGCCCGCGCACGGCCAGGGAAAGGGATGAAAATATGGTATTGTTCCCAATGAACAGGATGAACAGGGAAACAGACGGATAGGTCAGCAGCAGGGAACAGAATCTCCTGGAGAGCTGGTCGAAAAGGCGGTTAACCCTGTCCCTCAGCCAAAACCGTACAAACACATAAAATCCGCAGGCCCACAGCAGGGATACCGCCACACAGATTTATCCGTATGTCAGGGACACATGCCCCTTTAATATCCAGGCCGCAAACTCATTTAACGATGTGGACAGGACCGCGAACAGCCATGCGGATATGTACAGGAATCCTTTCTTAAGCAGGGTACCCTTAAAAAAGATAAGGAGCACCAGGAAGTAAAGACAGGAAAATATGCCCCGGAACACAAAAAAGACCTGGGGGCTGATATGGAAAACGGATTCCATGGATATCATGATGACCCACAGGCAAATGGATATGGCTGCTATGTTCTCCCTGTCCCTGTGCTTCGGCTCCAGGCACACAAAAATGGGCATCATGTGCACGGCCAGATTGATCAGATTCACAAAAACAGTGCACGCTGCGTTGTTCATAAATTCCTCATTTCAGCTGGTAATGGTAGTAGGCATTCTTACTCTGTTTATAAAAATTCCTGGATATGGGAATCATCTGCCCGTCCTTCATGTAAAAACAGGAATCCTCCAGCTTATCCACATAGTCCAGATTCACAAGGTAGCTCTGGTGGCAGCGCAGAAACTGGGAATGGGGCTCCAGAACCAGCTGCAGCTCGGACAGCTTCTGGTTGACGGACAGTATTTCCCCATCCGCCAGTTTCACAAAAACGCGGTGAAGCCTGTTCTCGAACCAGGCCAGGCGCTCCAGGGGAAGCTCCACATTTACCCGGTTATGTACCACGGGCAGGACAGCCTTCTTCACTCCCAGCCTGCGCCTCATCACCCGCTCCATGGTAGCCCGAAAGCTCTCCTCCTCCACAGGCTTTAAGATAAATCCCGCCGCCTCCACCCGGTATCCCTCCACGGCTGATTCCAGGGAAGAGGTGATAAATACCACCACAGGATGGCCCTTGGCTTCGGCCAGGGCCTGTGCGGCGTCAATGCCGCTCATTCCGGGCATCAGCACATCCAGAAGATACAAATCATACTCCCTGTCCGACTCCAGAAGCTCCCCTCCCGAGGCATATGTGTCTATGCGGACCTCAATGCCTTCCCGGTCAAAAAACGTCCGGCATATTCCGCCGCCTGAAGGCGCTCCTTCTCTGTATCGTCACAGATAGCCACATTATACATACCAGGTCCCCCCTCTCATAAAACTGCTGTACGGCCCACAGCCTATCCTATATTTTATTGGCATTTATGCCATAAGTCAAGTTCACCCGCAAAGTATCATATTCGGTATATTTTCTGCATAAATGGTCCTTATTCCGCCGAAGCTCCTATGGTAAAATAATGGTAAGAAAAATAGTTTAACAGGAGGGGTTTTATGGGTTCAAATGTAATTGTAACAATCATCGTAATCGTCTACCTGCTTTTCATGCTGTGGATTGGATGGTACTCATCCACCAAAATATCCACCAACACCGACTTTATGGTGGCCGGACGCCGTCTGGGACCGCTTCTCATGGCCGGTACCCTGGCAGCCACGGAAATCGGCGGCGGCAGCTCCCTGGGCGTGGTCCAGAACGGCATGTCAGGCTTCGGACTCAGCGCGTCCTGGTACATAACCACCATGGGTATCGCCTTTATCATTCTCAGCTTCGTGGCCCCCAAATTCAGGGCAGCCACCGTCAAGACGGTTCCCGAATATTTCCGCAGGCGTTACGGAAAATCCTGCGGCATCATAACAGCCCTCATCATGCTTCTTCCCCTGGTGGGACTTACTGCCGGACAGTTCATCGCGTCCGCCGTCATCCTGTCCACCATGCTGAATATTGACTATCAGGTGGCTGTTATCATCGTAGCCGTTGTGGTTACGGTCTACTCCATCATGGGCGGTCTCTGGAGCGTTACGCTGACAGACTTTGTCCAGGTATTCCTGATTGTCATCGGTATGATTATCGCGGTTCCCTTTGCCATGAATTACGCGGGCGGATGGGGAAATGTGGCATCCAACATACCGGAGGGCACACTGAGCCTGTTCCAGGGCTATGATCTGTTTGGAATCATCTCCCTTGTTATCATGTATACAGTCACGTTCTCCGTAGGCCAGGAGGCTGTGTCGCGGTTCTACGCTGCCAGGGATGAAAAGGCGGCCAAGGGCGGCGCATGGCTGGCAGCCCTGGTAAACTTTATCTACGCCTTTGTTCCTACCATCCTGGGCATCATCACGCTAGCCTTAATCAATATGGGCAAGTTCAGCTCCGCACAGTTTGAGTCCGTAGGCGCCCGTTACGCCCTGCCGGTCCTTGCCATCAACACCATGCCGGCCCTTATATGCGGACTTCTGTTCGCAGACATTATCTCCGCCACCATGTCCAGCTCTGACTCCGATCTCCTTGGCGCAGGCTCCATATTTGCCAATGACATCTACAAGGCAGTGCTGAAGCCGGACGCGTCCAGCCAGTCCGTCATGAAGGTGACAAAAATCGTCATGTGCTTGGTGGGCCTGGCCTCCATGTTCATTGCCCTCTTCAACACCCAGAGCATTGTATCCATCCTGATGTTCTGCTTCACCTTGAGGGCAGCCGGTTCCTTCTTCCCATATGTTATGGGACATTACTGGAAGAAGGCGTCCACAGCAGGCACCATTGCCTCCCTGATTGCCGGAACCATCGTGGTGGCATATCTGGAGCACGTTTCCAAGGGAATGCTTTTCGGCATCAAGTTCAGCCAGCCCATCATTCCGGGTCTGGCGGCAGCCTTCATCTGCTTTATCATCTTCTCACTGGCCATGCCGCCTGAGAAGGAGACCACAGAGCTGGCACCTGAGGAAGACGATTAGAAAGACAATTGGAAATACGATTAGAAGCGCAGGGACTGTCTGCCGCCGGTGTATGGCCGGAGGCGGACAGTCCCTTTTTTTGTTGACACCCATGGCTCTTATGATGGTTTATGATTTCCCTTCTTCCAATCTTGCACCACCTGTACCGCCATTTTCCCGGCCGTGTCCCTGTTAAGAGGCATGACCCGGCCGTGATAGGGAAAATATACCAGGTTGGACCACAGCACCTCGTATCCGCCCTTATCATACTCCTCTGCGGTGGGCAGATAACTGCTGCATCCGTTGGTGTAGCCGTTAAAAAACAGAAGGGGCGCCTTTGCCTCCTTCCAGATGTCAACGGCGATCCGGCACATGGCCTCATTGGGAACGCCGCACAGGCAGCCCTGGCCGATAAAGAGATACTGGATCTCAATATCCCCGTACTGGCGCCGGATTCCTCCGTCCAGAAGGCGCCTCACCTCCTTCAGCCACATCCGTCCGTCAATTCCGGCTTCTCTCTGGGCCTCCTCTGCAATTTTCCCTGCCCTTTCCATGTCCGGCACATCCGCCGCAAAACGGCAGAAGGAGGAACGGATTTCCAGACGCTCCAAGGGCGTCATCACCAAAGAACCATACACAGCATCCACGGACCGGAATATGCGCTCCGCCATCTGTTCCAGGGCCCTGCTGCTCTGGGGCCCATATTTTTTCCTGTACTCCTGTGAAAATCCCTTCCGCGCCATCTCGCAGCAGTGAACCTCCACATATTCCAGGTTATCCTGGTGATATCCGGGACGGATATCGCCGGCAGCTCCCTGTATCATCATCACCCGGCAGTTATATGCCTCCTCCAGCCGTTTCCTTGCAGCCCCCATATAATCCGCGGAGATAAAATAATTATCCCCGGACAGCACATTGGCATGGGCTGTGACCCGAATAAGAAGGACCTCCATTCCATTCCCGTCCCGCGCTGCCAGCTTCAAAATACCTAGCCGCCCGTCCATCTGGTCCGGTTCCTTCCTCCTGTTTATCCCCACGGTGTTTTCCCCGATCCCCCAGGCAGCCTCCACGGGTTTCCTATTTCCCGCGGCCTCCCGGACAGCCCTGTCCGCCCTTCTGCATACCATTTCAAAATAATCCGGTTCCTCCGCGGCATTGGGAGCGCTGTGAGTATGGGAAAAGCATACCATAATCTGCTCCCGCCCCGTGTGAAGCGCCGCCGCGGCCCTGTCCCGTAAAGCATTAGACAGCTCCACCGTAAAGCCCAGGCTGTCAATGGCAATAAGGCTGCCCCTGACGCCGTCCGCCTCCCATACCAATGCCTGAAGCCTCAAGGAATCCCTGACCCCCTGGGACCGGTTATCCGGACGGTAAAATCCCACCATCTCAGCCGGACGGTCCGGCGTGATGTCGGCCTCCCCGTATCCGGCCTGTACCATATCACATGTCTGCATGATAAGACACCTCTTTTCTTATTTCTGGTAACTCTATCCTATCTCCCGGAAAACGGATATGCAATCTACTGTTTTCTTCTGTAGAATTCTGTACTATGGTTTCTACGCCAGCTCTATATCATCTTTCCAGCCCCGCAAAAAAGGGAGCCGCGCGCTGCGGCTCCCTGTCATTTACTTCTGATATACAATTTTCCGTATGGCGTGGACAGAGAGGCAGTACTTATCCCCCAGTTCCTCCAGGGATACCCCCTGCCGGTAAGCATCCACGATTCCGGCGTTCCGCTCTGCCAGCTCCCTGCGGCAGCCGCTTTGCTCGCCCCAGGCCCTGTGCCGGTCTTCCCTGGCCGGGATATAGATATATCCGGCCTGTATGTATTCCTGCAGCTCCTCCACCAGGGCATGGGGGAGGACTGCCTTTGCATTGACGTATTTCATGTTGGCTCACTCCTTATTTTCATCACTCTCAAGGAAGCAAAGCCAGCATTTATCTCAGCGGCCCATATTACTCCATGCAGGCGCCGCTGAGCTTACCGGCTTTGCATGGAGCCAGACATTGTTGTTTTTCTTTTTATTCCTGCACATGATTTTCTCCTTCCAAACCGCCCTTGTCGCTCAATTAGATAGCAGATTACGGCATTTCCAAATAACTACGGCCCAACGGTTACAGGAACTCCCAGAGGACAGTATTCCCACAGAATATCCATCACATCGTTTGTAACCGCGATGCAGCCGGAGGTTCCTCCGCCCTGGTCCCCGTGTATCTCAATCGCCCCGCCTAAAGGAGTATTCCAGGGCGGCTGTACGCCTGCCTTATTGGCCTCCACGATGGCATGATACTGTTCCTCATTAATCAGGCCGTCTCTCAGGCCCCGCTCCGCGTCCTCTGCATTGGGGTAGGAAAGTCCCAGAGCCAGATAGCATATGCTTTGGTCATTTCTTGTGCACACATAGAACGAGCCGGAGGGTGTGATTTCATCTCCCTCCTGCACCTTGTCCCCTGTCTCAGACCGGCGTCCCAGCTTTACGGGCCAGGTTCCTATGGTCTGGGCATATTGTTTCAGCGTCAGCGTATTCCCCATCTTGCTGATATAGATGTTTATCCCGTTGACAGAAGGCTGGTAAGCCGCCCCCGGTCCAGCGCTCTGCCCGGCCAGGGCGCTCAGAGGACCGGCTGCCGCCAGGCACAGTGCCAGCGCTCCGGCGGCAGCATATGTTCTGAATTTCATCCTGTTCCATCTCCTTACACTTATTTTATATTTGGTTTAGTATACCATATAATCCCAGGTTCTAAACCAATGTAAGAAAATCGAAAGGAAAATATATCCGTTCTGCTGTTATTCTTCTGTTTTCTCCTCCCCATACCCCAGCTGCGGCAGCACATTCATGGGATGGTCCAGTATCACCAGGTTTGCGTCCTTATCCAGATAGTGCTCCTGCTTATGTATGATCACCATGTTCCGCCCGGCAAAATACTGTATGTACTGGCAGAATACCTCGGAAGCCAGGGTGGTCCCCAGCAACAGCAGGGTATCCGCCTTTGTTATCTCCTCCGTGGTCCTGGTCATGTTCTGACTGTCCACCATCTCCCCAATGAGGGAAATCATGGGCCGTATGGGAACATTGCAGTCCCTGCAGATCGGCACCCGCTTGGCACCCGCGATATATCCGATGGGATACTTTTTCTTACATCTGGGGCACTGGTTCTGGTAAATGCTTCCATGAAGGTTTATAACATGGCGGCAGCCGCCCCTGCGGGCCTTGTCGTAGATGTTGCTGTCAATGACGCACTGGAGCTTTCCGGCCCTCTCCATGGCCGCCAGGGCCGGGCCGGAGGCTGTGTCCCTTGGCGCGTTGTGAAGCATCTCCTTTTTGTAGAACTCGAAAAACTGCTCCGGCCGGGTATTGTAAAATGCACTGGTATACATTTCCTCAACACCGTAGCCGTACCGGTTCTCGATGTCATATGCCTTATCCTGTTTTTTAATACCGATAAAACCGCCCTCCTCCATCATACCGGAACCGCAGAGAGCCACCGTATAGGTACTGTCATCCAGAATTTTCCGCAACTGAGCTATTTTTTCATTCATAGTGATACCCCCTTCCAGTCCAACCCAGTAAATCCCCCCTGGGAGGTTGCAACTGTTTCTTATTATCACTATTATATAATTTTTTCCAGATAATTTCCACCTTTTTTGTGAATTTTATCTTACTATTTTCCTTTTAAAACGTCATTTTCTCTCTTTTCCACCTGAGAATAAAGGAGAACGCCCCCGATTGTCACCACGCCCCCCGCTATCTGCAGGGGAGCAGGCACTTCCCCAAACAGGAAAAGGGCAAAAACAGCAGCGGCCACAGGCTCGCACAGCTTGGAGGCAGACACAAAGGAGGGGGAAAAGAATTTCAGGCACCAGCTGAAAATACTGTGTCCCAAAAGGGTGGAGCACACACTGAGGAGGAGGCCCACAACCACGGATCGCACCCCGTATCCCGTAAAGGCAAGTCCGTCGGAGGCAGTTGCCAGCCCCAGGGCCAGGGCGCAGAACACATAGACAATGTAGGTATAAATCGTGGTGGACATGTACCCCCTGGCCTGCCGCCCAATCAGGGTATACACGGCGCAGAATACAGCCGCCGCAAGGGCCAGCACATCCCCGTACAGATGGTTTCCCCGGCGGAATAGTCGGAACATGCAATCAGCAGGCTTCCGCCCACCGTCACAAGGATGCTCACGCCGGCCGGCATGGATATTTTCCCTTTCATGAACAGGCAGTATCCCAGCGCCACCCATATGACCTCCGTGCACACGATGGCAGTGGAGCTGGCCACGGAGGTCTGGTTCAGCGATTCAAACCATGCAGTAAAATGCAGGGCCAGGAACACTCCGCTGGCCCCGCACAGCAGAACCGTCTTTCTGTCCGTGTCCATCAGCTCCCGCCTGCATTCCTTCCGTCCCAAAACCACAGGCGTCATCAGTGCCACGGTCCACATTAAGCGGTAAAGGGCTGTGACCACGGAAGGGGCCTGGGAATATTTAACAAAAATAGCCGATAGTGATATACCGGCTATTCCTATGATTATCATGACCAATGGATGTTTTTCCATCAACTTCATCTTACGTGTCCTCGTCTTATATTTAGTTGGGATTCCCGGCCTATGGGATCAGCCTGCTGGTTCCCAGGCGGTCTGCGCCCAGCTCTATGAAACGCTCTGCATCTTCAATGGAGGCGATTCCGCCGGCTGCCTTGACCTTCACCTCAGGGCCTGAGTACTTTCTCATAAGGGCCACATCCTCAGGCGTTGCTCCGGCCGTGGAGAACCCGGTGGATGTCTTGATGAAATCCGCCCCTGACTCCGTGACCACACGGCACATTTCCTTTTTCTCATCCTCTGTCAGAAGGCAGGTCTCGATGATGACCTTCAGGCACCTGCCGCCGCAGGCCGCCTTAATCTGTCTGATTTCATCCAGGACCTGGTCATAATGCCCTGCCTTTACCAGTCCGATGTTGATGACCATATCAATTTCGTCCGCGCCGTTTCTCACCGCGTCCTCTGTCTCAAACACCTTCACCGCGGTGGTCATGTTGCCGTTGGGGAATCCGATCACTGTACAGATTGCCAGCTTATCCCCCACAAAATCCTTTGCCCGCTTCACATAACAGGGAGGAATGCACACAGAGGCGGTGCCGTATTCCATGCCTTCCCTGCACAGCTTCTCTATCTGCTCCCAGGTGGCTGTCTGCTTTAACAGTGTGTGGTCTACCCTGCTTAAAATATCCTTTTTATCCATTATTTTCTATCCTTTCTATCTGTCCGTCAGCTCTATCTGTCCGTCAGCCGCCCCATGGGCCAAACTGTCCAGGGGCATTCTTCCTGATTACAATTCGTCCAGAACCGAAGTTCCTATGGTGCCTTCGGGCATCTTCACCCCGAAGTTATCAGCCACCGTGGCTCCGATGACCGCGAATGTATCCGCCCCGCCCAGGTCCTTTCCACCCTCCATGGACGGGGAATAGGCGATAAACGGCACCTGCTCCCTGGTGTGGTCCGTGCCTGTGTAGGTGGGGTCGTTGCCATGGTCCGCGGTGAGAATCAGAAGATCGTCCTCCCCCAGAAGGGGCAGCAGCTCTCCCAGCTTCTTATCAAAGCGCTCCAGCTCCCTGCCGTACCCTTCCGGATTGCGGCGGTGTCCCCACAGGGCGTCAAAATCCACCAGGTTCACGAAACAAAGTCCGTTGAAATCCGTTTTAGCGTACTGGATGGTCTGCTCCATACCGTGGACAGATGAGTTGGAATGGTTGGACTGTGTCAGTCCCTCGCCGTCAAAGATATCGTATATCTTACCAATGGACACCACATCGAATCCAGCGTCCTTGAGGGCGTTGAGGGCAGTCCTTCCATACGGCTTCAGCGCATAGTCATGGCGGTTGGAGGTGCGCTTGAATTCGCCCTTCTTCATGCCGGTATAGGGCCTGGCAATGACCCGTCCCACCTTCCACTCATCCCGCAGGGTCAGTTCCCTGGCAGTCTCACAGTAGTGATACAGGTTGTCGAGTCCCATGGTCTCCTCGTTGCCGCATATCTGAAGCACGGAATCCGCGGAAGTATACACAATCAGATGGCCTTCCCGAATCTCTTCCTCTGCCAGCTCATCCAGTATCTCTGTTCCGCTGGCGCTCTTGTTGCCGATGATCTTCCGTCCGGTCCTCTTCTCCAGCTCGTCTATCAGCTCCTTGGGAAAGCCGTGGCTGGTAAATGTCTGGAAGGGCGTGGTGACCAGAAGCCCCATCATCTCCCAGTGTCCCGTCATGGTGTCCTTGCCCCGGCTTCTCTCCTTCAGGCGCATGTAACGCCCCAGGGGGTGCTCCGGGGGCTCCATCCCTTCCAATGGATGCAGATTGACCATGCCCAGCTTTTTCAGATTCGGAATCTTAAGTCCCGGAACCTTCTGGGCAATATGACCCAGGGTGTCCACCCCCACATCTCCATATTCCGGAGAATCCTCCACTGCCCCGATTCCAAGGGAATCCAGGACCACTACAAAGATACGTTTATATTTTCCCATCTTACGACCTCCTTACAATAATGTGACCAGGCCTACTACCATGGCGCTGATCAGGCTTACGGCCACGCCGCCTAACATGGCCTTAAATACCAGGCGGGCAAGGGTGCTTTTCTTTTCAGGGCACAGGACCGCGATACCTGAAACGCAGATTCCCAGGCTGGAGAAATTGGCAAAACCGCACAGGGAAATGGCGCATATCATCCCTGTCCTGTAATCCATGGAGGATATCATGCCGCCCAGCTGCCGGAACGCCACGAATTCATTGAGGACCAGCTTGCTACCCAGGAGATTTCCTTCCAGCAGGATTTCCGACGGATCCAGGCCCAGGAAAAAGCCAAAGGGAGCAAATACATAGGAAAATACCTGCTGAAGGCTGATACCGCAGACGCCTAACAGCTTATTCACCGCTGCCACCAGAGCCACCATGGCCACCAGGGACGCGCCGATGGACAGCGCCATCTGCATACCGGTGACAGCCCCCTCTGCGACTGCTTCTATGACGTTGGTATTATTCCCCTTATTGTCCATCTTAACGCTTCCCACTTCCCGGACCTCCTCTGTCTGGGGCAGAAGCATCTTGGCAACCATGATGCTGCCCACCGGCACCAGTGTGCTGGCAATCAGAAGATACTCCATGGGAATGCCCAGGGCCGTATAACCGCCCAGTATGGACACGGACATACTGCCCATGCCGGAAACCAGGACCACCATAACCTCGCTGTCCGTCATTTGGCCCAGGTACTTGCTCACCAGTATGGGGCTGTCGGTCTGTCCCAGAAACATGTTGGCAACCGCCACAAAGCTCTCTACCTCGGAGGTGCCCATAAGCTTACCCACTGCTTTACCAATCCATTTTACCACAAATCTCAGAATTCCGATATAGTAAAGAAGACTTACCAGGGCAGACAGGAATACAATGTTGCCCAGGACCTGTATGGCAAATACAGATCCAGTGGCAGCGGTGCTGTCTGCCAGAGAGCCGAACACAAAGCTTAAACCGTCCTGTCCGCAGTTGATGACGCTGGTCACTGCATCCGATACCCTGGACACCACGTAACGGCCGGCCGGAATCTTTACCAGAATCACTGCAATCAGGAACTGGGCAATCACTGCCTTGACCAGCATTTTGACGGATATGTTTTTCTTCTTCCAGGAAATCAGATACATGATGGCCAGCACCAAAAGGATACCTGTAAGGTTTAATACAATCTTCATTTGTCCCCACCCCTTACCTTTCTCCTTAAGCCTGCTTGTCTGCCTGGATCAGTCTGCGGACGGCCTCCACCGCCACCTTGATGGCTGCCTCTGTATCGTGGACAATGGGGTTATCCAGTCCTGCCTCCTGGCGCTCCTGGTTTCCCACCACCAGGAAATCAGAACCGCAGCGCACCCTCAAATGGCTGGCCGCAATAAACAGGGCGGCGGATTCCATCTCAGAAGCCTTGCAGCCCATGCGCTTCCATGCCTCCCACTTGTTTAACAGCTCATAGCTCACCGGCATACGTTTGGGCTCATGCTGCCCGTAAAACGCATCCTTGCACTGCACCACTCCCGCGTGGTACGTGTATCCCAGCGCCTTTGCCGAGGAAACCAGGGCATTGGTCACATCCAGGTCAGCCACGGCCGGGAACTCGATGGGGGCGTATTCCCTGCTGGTTCCCTCCATGCGGATGGCGCCTGTGGCCACCACGATATCCCCGCCCTTCACGTCCATGTCCATTCCTCCGCAGGTCCCCACGCGGATGAATGTATCAGCCCCGCACAGCACCAATTCCTCCATGGCAATGGATGCAGACGGGCCGCCGATGCCCGTAGAGGTCACACTTACCTTCTCCCCGTCCAGATAGCCGGTGTATGTAACATACTCCCTGCTGTCCGCCACCAGAACCCCATTGTCAAAATGCTTCGCAATCTTTTCGCAGCGCTTCGGGTCCCCCGGCATGATGACATACCGTCCCACGTCACCCTTCCTGATCTGTAAATGGTACTGTAATCCTTCTTCTCCTGAATAGTTCTGCATGATAATTACCCTCTCTCTCGATTCATTTTTTTGCCTGCGTTTTTGTCTGCATCTTTGCTTGTATTTTTGTCTGCGCTTTGCCTGAACCTCAGCCTGCGCTTTTACTTGCATCTGCTTACATTTCGCCGGCACTTACACTTTTGTTTTTGTTTGTTCATTTGTCTGTTTGTTGCATACTTGTATAATATCATTTAACTTGTATAATATCTAGATGGAATATTTTACAATTATTGCAGCGCATTTTTGTATATATTGACAATACAGTTGTGCTTTTTTATGGTTTTTCACCGATTCAGCCCTGTTATACAACTAGACATGTCTATTTTATTGACAAAACAGCCTCAGGGAATTATGATGTTGAATAGGGACTTGTATATTTTTTGTGATACAGCCAGACAGAAAGGATAAACCTATGGAAGCAGATGTATTATCTGAGAAAGTAAAGAAATTAAAACATGTGAAAGTATATAACCGCCTGTATTCCATGATACAGGACGGCGTGTATCCTCCGGGCAGCCAGCTTCCCTCCGAACCGGAGCTGGCCCTGCAGATGGACGTTAGCCGCATGACCCTGCGCAGGGCTCTGGCACTGCTGCAGGAGGATAATCTGGTAATCAACATACGGGGAAAAGGAAATTTCATCAGCGAACATAATCCCGGCGCAGAGCTGCCTGGCCTGGAGGTCACGCAGCACCCGGTCCGCTGTACGCTGTCCGGATCTATTGAAGAGACAGAGATGGAGTTCCGCATAGAACCTCCCACGGAATCCATCAATCAGAACCTGAAACGGAAAACCGCTGTTGTGGTGATCGCAGACCGCTGGTATAAACGGGCCAGAAAGGCGTGCGCCTACAGCCTCAGTTTCATTCCCATCGAGGTTATTTCCGAAAAACAGATAGATTTAAGGGAGAAAGAAGATTTATTCCAATACCTGGAGCATGGCGTATATGAGGATGCCGGCAGCAGCACCTGCCAGCTCTCCTATACCACCACAGGCAATTTCACAGCCGTCAAGTACATGCTCTCCCAGCACGCCTCCTTCATCCTGATCCAGGAGACACTGTACGGCGAAAACCACCGGGTACTTGTATCCAGCAAGCACTATATACCTGTGGAATCCTTCAAGACCCAGGTCAACGCTGTGGCCGGATGCGCCTGAGCGCCCATGTTCATTCGTCCAGATTATGCTTTACCGCAAATACAGCCAGCTGGGTCCGGTCCTTTAACTTAAGCTTTTCCAGCAGACGGGAGATGTTATTGCGCACCGTTCCCTCTGCCAGGAAAAGCGCTCCCGCAATCTCCCGGTTGTCCATTCCCCTGGCAACCAGCCGCATGATGTCACGTTCCCTGGGCGTCAAATCCTTGGCCAGGTCTGCCTTTGGTCCCCCAGGCGCCATCTGACGGCGCATCCCCTCAAATACGCTGCCTCCGAATACCCGGATTCCGGCGCATACAGCCCTGACGGACTGGATGACCTTGTCATCCTCCATCTCCTTTAAGATATACCCGTCCGCACCGCTTCCCACAGCGGCGTCCACTGTTTCCCTGTCATCAAAGGTGGTGAGGACCAGCACCTTTATATCCGGATAGTCCTCCTTGATTCTGGTAATCCCATAGCTGCCATCGTATTCCGGCATGCGCATATCCATAAGCACCACATCCGGCCTGTGCTTCCCGCACAGCTGCCAGGCCTCCCGGCCGTCAGCGGCCAGCCCCACCACCCGGATGTCCTTGTCCTGCTCCAGTATGGCCCTGAGCCCCTGTCTCAATATCTGGATATCATCGGCAATCACTGCTTTTATCATATGGTCCTGCTCCTTTTTCCTCTATGCTTCATTTACCGGCCCGCCCTTCCCACTGTCTCCATAGGGAAGGCTTATATATATCTGGAATCCTTCTCCTGATTCGGATATGATCCGTACCGTCCCCCCGGCCTGCTCTGTCCTCTGGCGTATACCGCGGATTCCGTTTCCGTCTTTCAAATGGGGACACCCGTTCCCATTATCAAACATATACAGGTTCAGGCTGTTGGATCCGAATTTAAGTATCACATCCATGTGGGTCGCGTGGGCATACTTATGGCAGTTGGTAATGGCCTCCCTGAGGCAGTCGTAGACCACAGTGGACAAATGGGAGCACTCCTGCCTGTCTTCCCCCTGTATTTCCACCTCCACCTCAAATTCCTTCACACTGCCTGCCAGCTGGTATACTCCCTGGGAAATCAGCCCGTAGGAGGCGGACTGCCTGAGATGATTAATGGAACAGCGCAGCTCCCGAATCCCGCTGCCGGCCAGTTCCTGGGCCTGGGCCAGGTACGCTTCTATGTCCACATCCTGTTTCCCAGGCACATACTCTTCCATGCGCCCATCATGTTTATCAGGCACATACTCTTCCATGCGCCCATCCTGTTCCCGGCCTCTCTCCTCCTTATATCCAATCCGTATCAGCCTGAGCAGCGAGTTTATCATGGTCAGCGTGTGGCCCGCGGTGTCATGCACCTCCTGGGCAATGCGGTTGCGCTCCTTTTCAATGGCAAGACTCTGGTTGGTGACAGCCAGTTCCCTCCCCTGCTCCAAAAGCTGGTAATATCTTCCCACATCCGTAAGCATGACGGTTCCCGCAATCATACCGCCCTTCTTATCCCTGTGGATATACTGCCTGACTTCCAGCTTCCGCCGTTCACCACCGTCCTCCAGCGTGAATACAGGCGCCTGGGAATCCGCGGAATCCGGGTCTGCGCCCTTTTCCTCCAGGATTCTCCTGACCGGTTCCATATCATCCCCGGTCCGCAGCCCCAGCCAATGTCCGGCAGCCCCGTTGCAGTAGGTAATCTTGCCGCGCCTGTTATACACCACCACCCCTTCCGCGATGAAATCAAATATTTTATCAAAGGCCATGGTATTGACATCCAGGAAGTCATACCGGAACACGGCCAGCAGCATAAGGATGCTGGACAGGGAAAAGGCCGGGGGCGTCAGGTCAAAGCCCGTTCTCACCAGCCCAGTCATATAGAGCAGGTTAAAAGCCAGAGGCATAGCCGCCGCCAGTAATATGACGGCAATATGCGCCAATGCCACACGGTTCTTTTTAAAAGCAGCCAGCACCACGGCCATACCGGCCAGCACACAGATGTAGGTATAAGCCATATGGATGTAGAACACCGGCCCGTACACCACCTGAGCCACCTCGAAGCCGGCATAAAACAGATGGTGGTATTCATTGGTCAGAAGAACGGAATAGTTGACAGCCGAGATTCCGAACAAAACCAGTTCCGCCCCATGGCCCAGTTTTCTCCGGCTGTAGAGAAACGCAAACTCCAGCCATGCCGGTCCGATGAAGCTGATTCCTATGTAGGAAATACTGTAAGCCAGATACTTCATCCCCTTTGTCATAGGCAAAGCCGAAAACAACTGGGGGATACACCATATAATGATAAGGAGCTGGCAGACCGCCAAGGCTCCTGTGGTCCTGTTTTTATCTGCTTTCATCAGCAGCCAGCCCGATGTGTACAGAGACAGGCCAATGGCACAAAGATAGGCAATCCTAAGCATGATATCAAGCATATCCCAAACCTCCTCCGGGCAGATTTCCCGTCTATTTTATCCATAAGGTCAATCAGGGCGCAGGCATGGCCTGTACCCTTGATTATAGCCTCTATACCGCTGTGTGTCAAAAGAATTGCTCCCTGCCGCTACCCATTAACGCTTCTTCATTTCGGTCACCGCGGCAAAGACAATGAGCCCCAGCCCGGCTGCCAGCAGATACACCCACCATGACAGGCTGAGCCAGAAATCCTTTGTCATGTACAGCGCCACAAGTATCATGACCATGCCGGAAATGCGGATCCATCTCATGCATTTTCTCATATGAGCTCCCAGGAATACGGTCAGACTGACTGCCTCCAGTATCAGCGCATCCCACACCGATCCTGTGGTTAAGGCATCCGATGCCATGATTCCCAGGCACAGGCAGTAGAGAACCGTCTGCATCGTTGTTATTTCCCTCCTGTGTCCCCATATGCGGCCCAGCCCCCAGATAAATCCTGCCGCCGGAACCAGCTGCACCTCCAGGCAGATGATCTCCGGCCACCGGATAAAGGGCTGTAGCCAGAATGCCGCCGCGGCCAGGGCTGCGGCCACCGTAAACGCCGCATTTCTCCATGTTTCCAAAGCCGCAAACTGAAGTACATACAGCGCCATCAGGAGGATATATGCGCACTGCCATCCGCGGCCCGCCTCCCCGGCCATGGGAATCAGGACAAGGATGACCAGGATGTGGAACCAGTCCACGTCCCATCCCCCTTGCTCCCCTTCCCGGCGTGCCACAACAGGTCTGTACCGCCGGAACAGAGTCCCCGAAAGGATGAGCAGAGCCGCCGTGACACCGTACACCTGGTTTTCGGTCAGGCCATATCTTGCCGCCGCCACCAGGGGAAGAGGAAGGACGGCCGCTGCTGCTACCAGATGCAGCCAATTACAGCCGCTCCGGTAAAGCAGCACATAGATGCCTGCAAATACCGCCATGCAGAGAACCATATTCCATAGCGCCAGGGATGCGTCGCCGTAAAATGCCCCCATCATCAGAAGAAACACCGAAAGGCCCCCAACATTCCAGAACATATCCCTGATTTTGCTCCTGTCATGCAGGATAACCGTCCCATATTCCAGACCGTATACCGCCGCTGTGCACATCATCCGGAGTACGCTGTTTGCGGTTACGCTTTCCGCCAGGATATACACACCTGCCAGGGAATACAGACAGCTTCCTTTGATGAACCGTTCCCGCTCCATCCCTTCCCTGCCAAAGGATTTCACCAGCAGGTATACAGACAGAAGAAGGAAAAAGGAGAGAGTCTCCTTTTGTTCCAGCCCCGCAATCACCTGAGCAGCCGTACCAATGACCAGAATCGGGATAAAGAACCTGTCTTTCTTCACCGCATCCCATATGGACACAATCAGCACATACCCCCATACAACCACGTCGTATCCCACATCCATGCCCAATGTTTTGTTTAAAACCGTCCATCCGGTCAAGGTCAGGGCAAAGAGCACGGACGGAACACTCCAGCGAAGGACCGGGTACACCCTTCCCCACTCTGCCATGACCGCTGCCAGCAGAATCACCACTGCGGACGCCATCAGTTGATTTCCCAGGCCGTCCCAGGCAAACATCAAATCCAGCAGCAGTACCGCCATATCAACTGTCAGAGCAATGGAAAAAATACATCCGCCCGGCAGATTCCTGAGAGGATTTTCAAACCTTCTCTCCGCCAGGAACCATATCGCGGTCATAGCCGCCCCCAGGAATACCTGATATGTATAATCCGCGTGGATGCAGAAGCCTGCGCACTGAAAGAAAATCATCATGGACAGACTGTGAAGCACCTTCATCTCCGGGCTCCTGCGCCGCAGCGCCACAAGGGTGTTCCCTGCCGCCATCAGCCCAAATGCCAGGGTATCCCAGAATGTAATTTTCCAAATTCCCAGATATATCATTCCTGTTATGAATCCCATCCACCCTGCCGCAGCCTCATAAGCCATAATTCCGCTTAGGATCCAGAAATGGAGCCTTGCAAAACAGCCGAAATCATTCATAAATCCACTTATAAAATCGTCCGCCGGTCCGTTTACGCAGTCCTGGGTCCTTAGTTTTCTCCTGCTGACCTCACATCTTAAAACCTCACTTACCCCCAGCAGTAGAAAGGAATAATACATCATGCCGTTCACGCAGTCCGTCCACTTAAGCTTTAGCGCTCCCATCAAAAAGAACATGCTGACTGTCATTCCCCACAGGCAGGCCTGGGTATAAACCTTATTGTCAAATCTCCTAATTTTGGAAAAAAGAGCGATTTCCGTGGCTATACTGCCTGCCAGCAGAACGCGGAAGCGGTTTTCTCCCTTTAAAATAAATTCCGGTCCCAACAGTTCAAAATACCCTGCCGCCAATACAGTAAGAAATAAAAACACGCTGCCCAGTATGTGGAACGCCTGTCCGGTCCGCACAATCTTAAAATATTTTTCGGCTGCCAGGCTTGCCCCGAAAAACAAACCAGAAAACCCCAAGACCATAATCACCTTGCAAATGCTGGGCAGTACATGCCACGCCGTGGTGGCGAAAATCAATCCGGCCAGCACCACAAATATCACTCCGATGATCAAGGCTGCGGTCCCCTGTAAGAATCCCGCATCCAATTTCGGCGCCCTGACTGTCAGGCGCCTGTGCTTCTCCGGCACCTGCCGGGCAGGCGCATGCTCCATAATAACCTCCGGTTCCGCGATTATGTTCTCAGGTCCGCGCCATACGGTTGGTTTTTCTTGCCCTTCATCCCGGGAACCTGCCCCGCCTTTCCCCTGTCCCTGTGTCAGTTCCCATATTTTTCTCTTATACCGGTTGTTGGCCACAGCCAAAACTATGATGACAGCCAGTTCGGCAAAGGGAGCCACCAGCCATATCAATAAAATGATAAACCACTCCATACCCATTCCCCTTTCTTTCCGTTGGAACGAACTATGCATTTCCGTCTTTCCAATACCGTTTATGCATATTCTCTTTTCATGTTTTCATTATAAAATATAATCCTGTCCGGTTATAGATGCTGTCCGTCATTACAGCAGTGACATTTGTCACTGATATTTGATTCTACACTGGGTTTTCCCCGGAACATAAAACAGCAGCCACCGGCAACCTCCCCTTTCGGGGCGCTTATTGCCAGTGACTGCCATATATATGTTTTTCGGTTAACCGTTCTCCCCAAGAATACGCCCCAGCTGCTGGACCATTTCCTCAAATGGGACCGTACATCCATGGCCGCCTATGGAAATAGACGGCTTTGTCTTGCCGTGATAATCGCTTCCGCAGGTAATCATCCTGGAGCCGCCGCATGCTGCCTTATGATAAAAGGCGGCCTGATCCTCCGAGTGGTAGCTGCTGAATGCCTCTATTCCATCCACCCCTGTCTCCAGGATGGGATCCAGCAATTCCGCACGGTCTTTTAAATTAATCCCCGGATGTGCCAGCACCGCATATCCCCCGTTCCTGTGTATGGTATCAACCACCTGCTCCAGTTGAGGATATTCCATTTTAACGTAACAGCATTTTCCCTGGGAATAAAAATCCCAGTAAAAATTGACAAACGGGTTATCGCCTCTTGCTCCGCCTTCCCTGTAGGGAAGAAGCAGGGGATGGTCCTTGTATTCCTCCCTTCCCAGAAGCACCTCTGCGAACATTTCCCCGGTCCACCGGTCCTTCCAGTAATAATCTCCTGCCAGCTCCGCCATATCCTCCGCTGTCACATCAAATCCCATTTCCCTGGTTGCAGAGAGCATCCGGCCGGATGCCGCCGCTGCCTGACTGCTTATATTATCTTCAATACAGGCAAAATCATGGCTTGTATGGTCAATTCCATACCCCAGCACATGAAGATTCACTCCCCTGAACGTACAGTCAATCTCTATGCCGGAAACATAGGTAATCCCGGCCCTCAGGGCCGCCTGTCCGCCCTCCTCGTTTGCCCGCGCACTGTTGTGGTCCGCAATGGACATGATACGGATGCCGCTCATGGCGCACTGCCTCACCAGCTCCCCTGGACTGAATTCGCCGTCATCACTGTAATAGCTGTGCATGTGTAAGTCCATTAACTTTTCCATCCTGAACCCTCCCCATCCTCTCTGTCATCCCAATCATCAACACCACAAATACCACCAGACACACGGGATACAGCGTCACGCTGACGCGCTCTGCCACAACCCCAAACAGGGGAGGCATGAAAGTGGATCCCACATAAGCGCAGGCCATCTGCATCCCCATCATGGACTGGGAATACTGCACCCCAAAGTTATCCGGCGTTTCATGAAGCAGGCTGGGGTAGATAGGAGCACAGCCCAGTCCCACCATGATAAGACCGGCCAGTACCGCCCCGTCGCCGGCCGGAAGAAGCAGCAGCACAATTCCGGCAAAGGCGGTCAGCTGACCGCAGCGCACCATGTTCCGGTCCCCCATCCGGTCCGTAACAAAACCGCTGGCCAGCCTGCCCAGGGTAATGCCCAGGTAAAAAAACGAAGCCCACTTTGCCGCTGTCTGGGGGGCAATGCCCTTGTGCAGCACCATATAACTGCTGGCCCACAGACCGGTTGTGGCCTCCAGAGCACAGTAGCAGAAAAGCGCAGTGAGCACCGCCTTTGCTCCCGGTAGGCGCAGCCCCTCTCTCAGTGTAATCTGCTTGTGGGTGTCATCCTGACCGCCGCTTCCCTCCGTTCCCACCTTCCACAGCGGAAGCGACAGCACAAGGCAGGCCACCAGTGCAATCTGAATCACTCCCACCACCATGTAACCGGAATTCCACTTAAAGCCCCGGGTCAGGCATAAGCCCATGATATAGGGGCCGGCCGTTGCGCCGATACCCCAGAAGCAGTGGAGCCAGCTCATGTGGCGGGACTTATAGTGGAGAGCCACAAAGTTATTCAGTCCGGCATCCACGCTTCCCGCTCCCAGGCCATAGGGGATGGCCCAAAGGCACAATTGTATAAAGGAATGGGAAGAAGAAAAACCAAACAGGGCCGCTGCTGTCATTGCAACGCTGATGACAGTAACCCTTTCGGTTCCAAAGGCTCTGATAAGCCTGTCACTGAAAAGGCTGGAAATTATGGTACCCCCGGCAATAATCATACTGATAATGCCTGCATAGGACACCGAAGCCCCCAGCTCCCGGTACATGGACGGCCATGCCGAACCCAGAAGCGCGTCCGGCAGCCCCAGACTGATAAACGCCAGATAAATAATCACAAGTAATAGCTGAAACATCGCATCCTCCTGTTTCTGAGCACCCTAAAAGACCCGCCATCGCCTCCCGGGCGCAAAACATATAATAAATACACACCAAAAGAATACCGTCTTTTCCTTCTTGATTCAACCTGAATCTCGACTTATAATATAAGAAAAATGACCAATCGGAGGATTGACATGGCATTACAGGATTGTGCCCTGAATTTAAACCGGGCAGGAAGGGAACTGCAGCCCCATGGGACGCCTGACTTCCCCTGCGCAGGATATTCTTCTGTATATACAGACAGTGCCGGGGATGTGGTTCCCTGGCACTGGCATGAGGATTTGGAAATTATTTATATTGAGTCCGGACACCTGAGACTTCAGGTTCCGGGTAAGACCTTTCATCTAAAACAGGGAGAAGGCGCTGTGGTCAATTCCAATATACTGCATTTTGCCGCCGCAGAGCCCCTTTGTGAACTCCACTCCCTGGTATTTCATCCCCTTTTGGTAACCGGCGGGCAGGATTTTGTGTTTTCCAAGCGGTATATAGCTCCGCTTCTTCAGTGCGGGATGTTTGACTGCTGTCCACTCGACCTGCTTGCCGGAGATTACGGAAAAGGAAATCCCGCTGCCGTATTCGCCTCTGCCTTTGACGCATGTTCCGGCGAACCAACAGGATACGAGTTTGTGGTCCGCGAAAACCTGTCCCGGATCTGCTGTTCCCTTTACATGCACTATGCCCACGCAATGGATTCCAGGGAACCAGTTCCGGATACAGATAATATGCGTATCCAAAAAATGATAAGCTTTATCCACGAACATTTCCACGAAAACCTGGACCTGTCCCGGATTGCCAGGGCTGCGGATATCGGAGAGCGCGAGTGCCTGCGGTGTTTCAAACGCGCCATCCAGACCTCTCCCATGCAGTACCTCCTGAAGTACAGAATCACCCAGGGGGCTTCCATGCTTCTTCGAAACCCCCACAGCAGCATTTCCTCCATAGCAGGCATGTGCGGGTTTAACAGTCCCAGTAACTTTTCTCAGATGTTTGTGCGCTTTTTTAGATGTACGCCCGGGGAATACAGAAAAGCCAACTGCCCGCCTTCTATTTCCCCATAAAACCGCCGTCAACCGGAATCACGGCGCCGGAAATGTAGGCTGATGCATCGGATGCCAGAAAGACCGCCAACCCCTGCAAATCCTCCATCTTACCCCAGCGCCCCGCAGGAA
>JAJQEA010000137.1 GCA_021201905.1 Clostridia bacterium | reverse complement strand
CAAGAGTAAATCCTGCATGGGGGAGTCGAAGTAGGATTTCCAAAAATAATTCTGGCGGAACTCTCCTATGGTGGGATGACATGGACGAAATATCCGTATTATGGTAGAATGAAATCAGTATAAGAGCCGGTTTCTGATGGTTCAAAACGAAATCGGCATCATTACATTGGATACATACCAGCACGAATCAGAAGTTGATGGAGGGAAAACAATGTTTACAAATGAAATACAATCTACCTGCGAAAAAGCTTGCGCAGACGATTTGTCAGAACTTGAGGAGATATATGGTTTCAAATTCCCTGATGAAATGAAATTGTTTTATCTTCAATATAATGGCGGTAATCTGAAGCGAAGGGAAGTTTGCCTGCAAAAGAAGGATTGGAAAAGCAGCACAAGTTTCCATAAATTCTATACGGTAAAGAGTGAATTTGAAAACATATTAAAAGAAGTCTATTTTGAAGATTGGTTGATAAAATGGTTGATTCCATTTGGACACGATGATGGCGGAGAACATTTCTGCTTTAGCACTAGGGATTATGATTATGGCAGTATCTACTATTTTGTAAGCGAGTGTATTGATGATGAAAACCCAGAGAATGCATTAGTAAAAGTGGGCGGAAATCTCATTGAATTTATTAACAATATGAAATAGAAAATATAAGCAATCGGAATTTGAAAAGGAGAACGTATGAGAGAAATTTTAAATTATCCACCTATAGAGAAGACGAAACTTGAAACAGTTAAAACTTTGATAAATAGTATTGCAGAAGCAGCACCTGATGAAAATTGCAGCAGGGAATTAAGTGAATTAAATCGTATTACTGGAAAGCTGCATGAAGCGATAGAGTTTGCAGAGTATTGGGGATGGACAGACTTAGATACATTAGCAGAAAAAGTTCTGACAGCAGAACCACCCTATATTAACGACTTAACTAAAGATGAAATTGCAGAAATTGTATCAATGACAAAAACATGCCTATTGTCCGGAGAGGACAATAAAGCAGACTATTATATGGAACTGCTTCATAAGTCTTTGCCATTAACAGATGTAATGCGTTATATCATGTCAGAAAAAGATGAGGAAACCATAGTAAATGACATGATGAAGGCGGCCTCAAATTCAGTCATTATTTTATAAATGGAAAGATGATTTTATGAAAGATGATTTTATACAGGCCTCTTGGCACAAAAGAATTCATTCAAATTTGATGGTTTCACAATTCGCTTAAAAAAGGAAATGGGGGAGGCCGGTGATAATCTTAATATGAGAGTGTATACGGTTCAGTTCAAAAATGATGATTGGCCGCTAGGGATTGATAAAGATAAGTGCATAAAACCTGGCTTACCGGAAAGCTGAACCGTGCCTCAGCCTTGCAGCCCGAATGATGCTGGCTAAATGTTTCCAGCGGCCATGCAGGGCCGTTTGATAAGATTAGGGCAATATAAAGGAGCATACAAATGCAAGATGCAATTATCCAATTAAAAATTCTTGGGCAAATGCCGGATTCGTTGACGGATAATCCGGCAGAATATCTTGTCGGCAAGTATGAAGAATTACTTGCCAAAATCAAAACACCGCTTACAGAGGAAGAAGTTGAGGTATTGATTAGCATTTTCCCTGACAGTACGATGTATGAAGTTGAATGGGCCTTGTTACATTTAGTTGAAACTTATTGTGAAATAGAATTGATCACAAAATATAGAAAATTAATTTCCAAATGCCCCAGCGAAGAATGGCGTGATACTATGAAAACGCGTTTAAATAATTGGGAAAAGAAAAATAGGAAGCATATTCGGATTTGAATACTATTTCCAAACTCAAGATAATTAAAAAGGACATTATTACCTTTCTGATTTTATATTCTGTACATCGCTCCTACAGGCAGGACTTGAACACTGGGCAGCCGCACAGAAGGTTATCTGTATCGAATCTATAAATGGAATGGCCGCCTTCTCGCCAATCGTATTCTGCCACATTTTCATCCTTCTGAAAAGCAAAGGGCTGATATAACAGGAATATCTGGGGTATTCTGACACACTGAAAATAAAGAAAGAAGGTGGAACCATGGGGTATTTCAGACAATATTCTATCAACCAATCCTTTTCTGAGGGCGCTCTGTATAAATCCCCTTCCCCATCCCGCTTCCGAATGCAGCGGCTGTATGCAGGACTGCTCCGGCATGAAAGACTCATTATATGACCCTGCCAATAGCCCTGGCATGCCTTTTATGTGCGTAAACAAGCGGACTTTGAGGGATTCCGGATGAGCACCGCATATGCCTGTTGCAACACGCTCCTGCTGCTCCTGTTTTCATTTGCAGCCGATATCCGGAAGCAAGAAATCCCCTGTGGGCCTGTGCCGTCTCCTGTACGGCCGCAGTTGGGCTCCAAGCGCTGGGACGGCCTGGGCTGGACGTATGTAGGCATGTCGGCCCTCTCCGGCCTGCTGCTGGCCGCATTTAGGCATGTCGGCCCTCTCCGGCCTGCTGCTGGCCGCATTTAGGCATGTCGGCCCTCTCCGGCCTGCTGCTGGCCGCAATATTCCTTATCAATGTTCTTCTTCGGGAGTGACGGCGGGGAGTGCATCCTGGCATTTGCGACCGGGATCTCTCTTGGTGCCAAAGCTGGTCTGGCCATCATCCTGATAGCCTGACTGCTGGTTACGTCGTTTTGCCTTATATCCAAAAATATGATTTTAGGGAAACTATTATGAAACAGAACCCTCAAATGATTACAGGCAGTTGGGGTGACATTACCCTGGTCTGCGGCAACACACATGAGCAGCCCATTGAAATGGTCCTTCAAGAAGGGCCGGCCTCGCTCTTCTATGCTTGCCCGAAATACCACAGTGAAAACCGCTCCGAAGGGGAACGCGCATGCAACAACCGTCTGAGCATTGACGATTTCTTCAAGGCTCCGGAAGCCCTGTACAGAAAAATCATTGAAGCGGAACTGCCGGATGAACGGCTGCAGCTCACCAACTATGAGTGGAAAGACCGCAAAGGGACCCGATACAAAGTACTGAAGCAGGGAGGTGATAAGCTGACCATCAGCGTTTACAACAAAAAAGCTATCAACACCTATCCCTGATATGGAAAAGCCAGAGGCCTTGGACGAAATATTCCAGGGCCTCTGGCTGACCATAATTATACTACATCGCTTCCCCAATGCCTCCTAAAACAGCCATCAATCTTTCATATGAGGCTTCACTTGCCGCTCCATAAAGCATCTGCAAATCTTCACCATCACAGTCCATCACAGCAACCATGTTATCCAGTTCATTGTTATACAGGGTAATCCTCATGCCCCCAAGCCAATTTTTCAATTCAAATGGGAGCTTTGTGAGCTTGGATGAAATCTGCTCCATCTCCTCTCCTGTCAGCCAATAGAATTCTTCCGGATTATACGCAAAAGTGAACACACCCTCATAAGCGAGTGCTGCCGACAGGAATTCAGTGGTGCTTGGCGAACAAATGGCACAGTTTTCATCATCCTCTATGATATAAACAGGAGGGTCCGAAAGCCCTAAATCCTCTCTGCGTATCCCGGCACGGCAGCCCCCCTGGTTCTCGTTCAGCAAAATCAAGTAATGGGATTTGCGCAGCCACTCCCACTTTTTAAAATGCTCCGGCAGCATCCATGTATCCTGCACACAGTGGAACTCTTTTGTACGCCCGGCAGCGCGGTAAAACTCCTCCAGCACCCGGGGCAGGGCGCCGAACAGCTCCTTTAAATAAGCAATTTCCTCCTCTGCATATCCTTCTAAAGCATTCGCTGCATAAAGCGGTTTAAATATCTCCCAAAAATCCGGCATCCTGCTATCCTCCTCATTTTTATTTGCTGCCAATTCATTTCCGCAAAAACAAGAGGCCCTTCCTCCCCTCAGCCACATGATGGATATTGCATATGGAACCCTCATAACGGTTTCCCATATCCTCCACAATGGCAAAAGGGCAGACGTTAGGGTATCCGCCTCCAGCCAATTCTGAAAGGCTGGCTGATGCATCATCACATTCCAGACCTGTCTGTATGGCTTTGACAAGAGGAAACTGCCAAATCCTCATGGAGAACTCCATAAGTTCCTCCATCTTTTCTTTTTTGAATTTGGCCGGATATCCTTTTTCCAACACATCTGACTCCGGTAGGATGATTTCATGGGTAAACGCCCCGCTCTCCGGATAATTGTTCATCCAGAAGCCCCGCACCTCAGAATAACTATCAAAGCCATATATCACCTGCTTATAATCATGGGAATGGTGTTCCGTGAACCCAAGCTCAAAATCATCCTCCAGCTTCCTCTGGTTCCATTCAATGATTTCCTCCAGGGAATCCTTTTCAAATCCCCAGTAACCTGATTGGAAGGCCATACCGGCCCTGTCAAGCGTGGCGTAAAAATCCCTTACAAATGAAGGATAAAGGTCTTCCCTTCTGAACTGGACCGATAGATTGAAATATGCCGGCATACCATCACCTACTTTTCGTATTATGCTGCAAATTATACCATAAGACGGGCGTTTTCATCAACAGGAACACAGGAGCGGAAACTGTTGTGAGAACAGAACTCGCATGATATACTTTTATATAATGCTGATGCTCCGAGTGAAAAGATATATTTAACAAATTGGAATTGATTGAGTGGAATAAAGATTGATGGTGCAGATTATGAAAGAGATTATTAAAAGTAGAGTTGAAGAATTACTGAAAAAAGAATATTACTGTAGTTCAAGAGAACTGAATGCTGATGATATTGTTTATTCTATTAACACAACAGCGAGCCAACCGTATATAAAAATAATGGCATATAGGAATAGTGTGGTTATATGTACGTCAAAAGATATATCTGCAAAAATACAATCTCTTTTATTTAACAAAAACAGGGATGAAATTTTTGAATTACCATTTGTTTATGGTCAGACAATCCATTATGTGCCAGATAGCAATTATAAGGATATTAAAGCAACATTTTTAGGCTACGAATTTCAAATTCTTTTCGATAAGGATATTTTAACACTTAAAGGATTAAAGGGATTTGAAAATTCTTTAGCATTTAATGATAATGGTTATACATCAACAAGAGCAGTTTGTATTGCAAAAAATCAAAAACAGATTGTCGGAATTTCAGGTGCCGCTTTATCAACAGTAAATGGTCTGTGGGAAATAGGGGTAGATGTTTTTCTAGTATACAGAAACTCAGGAATTGGGACATACTTAATAAAGAGATTGACGCAAGAATTGTTGACACAAAATATAGTTCCATTTTATTCGGCCTCTGTTACAAACATTGGTTCTCAGATGGTGGCAAGCAGATGTGGCTATATTCCTACATGGATTGATACATTTGGAACTGTTTTTGATGGAAGCAGCGCGTACAGCGATATTACAAATGCTTTAGTTAGGGGATTTTAAAATAACAAATTCTGGTTTGTCAGGCTTTCTAATCGGAGGCATTATAGGTGATGCGAAGTGAATGTAAAAGAATTTTGGAACTCTGTTCTTGCTCAAAACGAAAAAGAAATTAGAAAATATTTTCATCAAGAAGCTTATATAAACTGGCATTGTACAAACGAACAGTTTAATGTTGATGAATTTATTATTGCCAACTGTGAGTATCCTGGGGATTGGGAGGGAACTGTTGAACGAGTAGAAGTTATGAACGACTTAATCATCACGGCTACACTTGTTTATCCAAAAGACAGGAGTGCTTCGTTTCATGTAACGTCATTTATCAGAACAGTAAATAACAGAATTATATCAATGGATGAGTATTGGGCTGATGATGGGGATGCTCCACAATGGAGAAAAGATAAACATATTGGAACATCAATTAAATAACTTCAAGTTGCATTCTCTAATGCTTTGTTACTTTTCTTATATAAGAATGGCGATATATACTTATAAACATTCTCGTTCTTGCTTATCTCGGACAAGGCTACAACGTCATTTAATTCCATTTTTTTATAATAATTTTTTCGTTTTCTAAATATGGAAATACACCAAATAATTCTGTCATCATAACCTCCATAAATTCTAATTCAGAGTCTTATTTGCTCCATAATAAGATTTGTATTTTCTCCGATGGACTTTGTTCCATCCACTCGTATAACAGGACAGCTTAAAGATTGCAGCCATTCCTCAACATCATTTTCAGCTCTGGATTGAACACGATGAAAGAAGTTTTTTTCCTGCTCATATAAATCTCCACCCGGCAGCATTCTATTACCGAATTTCTGAAAAGAACGGTTTTTAACGCGTTGTATCCGAACATCTCTCGGAACATCAATCAAAACGGCATACTGAAAACAGGGATAGAGCCATTCTCTGTAATCCCCTTTTACGGAAGCAAAAACAAAATTTTCATACATTTTAATTTCATTGAAAAGGAGTTTTGCCGCTTCTTCATGGGTGCGCGGATAAGCATAACTATAAAGAGGGTCCGCCGTAAGAAAATACAGACTCTCACTGTCAATAAAATGAAAATTTAATCTCTCTGCCAAAACTTTTCCCAACGTACTCTTTCCAGTCCCGTTTAGGCCACATACAATTATTCCTGTTCCCACAAATTTCTCCCCCTAAACAGCGGTCTGCCGCGCTGTTCAGTTCTCCGACAAATTCTAATTTTTCAGTTTGACAAACATGAATTATAGAGTTTCTGGCCTATGTTTCACTTGTACTTCCAATTTCAAGCAAATTCCCCTCTGGGTCAGCTACATAAAAATTGCGGATACCGAAAGGATAAGTGATGGGTTCTCCCGTGGGAAACTGCACACCCAACTTTGACAGACGCTCATACTCCAAATCTACCTCAGCAAAATTGGATAGCCAAAGGGCGATTTCAAATGTCTGATTGATACCCTTTGGAAGTACATAGTCTTCTCCTATTGCCTTTACAAATTCTTTCCTGCTATACATAAATAAGGATAGTTCTCCACTTGCAGTTTCAAAATCCGCAAAAGGTCCACCATTCCATTGAGTTTGAAAACCTAGTGTATCTCTATAAAATCGAACCATATTTTCCATATCACTGACCAGCAAACTCACACCAATACGTACATCTTTTCCATTCATTATCAATACCTCCTCTACAACTTCCGATTTCATAGACTGATAAATAAAATTAATGCCTATTACTGCCTATCCAATAACATCCGGCTGCCAATACAGAAGCCAATAACTCCGTTGCACGGGCATTGATACCATAAACCCCGGAGCCCATAAGATAGGGCGAACCCCAGAATACAACCGCAAAAATCATGAGTGCAATAACAATCCGCTTAATTTCTTCCTTCATCGCAAGACACCTCCATCCAATTCTAATTAAACAAAGTATAGCAAAGAAGCTTTTGAAAGTGAAGCGGAACTCTCCAGGTAAGAGGAAAGTCTGGAATCTGCCATGGCTTTTTATATCTTCTAAATCTTGACCATGATTTCCAGTGGTTATATACTTATCCATATACAAAAATGGAGGGGTTATATGTATTGCAAAAAGAAAAGAATTGACCAGCTTTTAGACGAATACAATCAGGAACAGGAATGGGGGTCCTGCCTTGATTGTGGCGATGATGCATTCTGCGAGTACGATGAATATGACAAAGGCTATTCATTTAGCTGCCATAATGAAGACTGTCCGCACCACTGGCCACCACAGATTGTAAAGAACAAAGAGGAGGTACCTGATTGGTTTGCATGGCCGTTACCATAAATATAGTAAAATGCGGAAAGCCCCGGCATCAGCCAGGGCTTTCTTGAAAATCAGAATGTAATAATCTTCGTCTCTCCGCTCACGGCCGACGCCTTTGCCGCCCGTTCCAGGCTTTCATTGGCGCTGGCCAGGAACACATGGTCATAATCCTCCAGGTCTCTTTCTATGAGTCCAAACAACATCTGGCACGAGGCATCATCCAGGCCGTCCAGATTATCCAACATGAGGATGCAGAACTGGTTCAAGGCGTTGAACATGCTCATGAGCACATAGGCTGCACGGAGCTGTTCCCCTTTGCTCAGGGATTTATAGTTTATCATCCCTCCGCTTTCCTTATCTGCAAAGAGAACCCGGAACCCGTCGCTGGTATCCAGCACCATATCATACTTGGGAAGCACATCCTGCATCTTCTCATTGCAGTAATCCTGCAGCGGCCGGATGTGGTATTCCAGGACCTTCTGCCGAACGCCCCCTTTGGGGGACAACTGTTCCACCAGCTCCTGCTGGATGGCGGTACTCTTACGCAGCTTAACACTGCGCTTCTCCGCCTCCTGCGCCCTGGCATATTTCGTTGCGTCATTCAGTTCATTCTTCAGTTCCATCTCCCTGGCCTAAAGTTCTGTCAAGAGCCCCAGGTCCGGCTTCACAGGTTCTGTAAGGCTGACCTTCTGCTCTTTTTCATACTGCTCCAGGTAGACAAGCTTTGACTGATAGTCCCGCTCCTGCTTTGCAATGGCCTCCCTTTTCTTTTCCAGTTCGGCCAGTTCCTTTTCCAGGCAGGCCTTCTTCATGCGGCCACAGGCGGCAATTTCCTCCTTCTGCTCCACGCCGTCCTCCAGCTCCGAGCGGATGCCGGTCTTATCCGTGGAACACACCAGCTTATTGCTGATAGGGCAGACAGGTTTGGCCAATGCCTCCAGGACCTTTCCCATGAAGGCAATGTCCTTTTCCGCAACCTGGATGCTGGACTGTACTTCCTGAAGCACATCCCGCTTGTTCTTAATCTCTTTCTTCACAGACTCCTGCCCTGTCTTCGGCGGGGCCTTTACCTCCTTATACGCCTCCAGCTTTTCCGCCAGGGATTCCATTGCCTTCGTGTGTGCGTCGTAGGCAGCCTTCAGTTTTGTATAGGAAGCAGATTCCGCTGATAACCGGCCGATTTGCTGGGAGACAGACTGCTGCTCCGTGTTGATGTCCTCCACAGAGCGGGTCGGGACAGGGCCGGCATATTTGGCCGCAGCCTCTGCCTCCGCAAGGGACTTCTTGCGTTCCGCCCTTGCCGCAAAACACATATCATAGGCTTCCTGGATATCCCCCAGGGTAATCTTCTCCGGGGCCTCCGGCAGGAGCATCCGGAGTTCATCTTCCGCGTCCTTTGAGAGGGAACACAGGGACAGGAGCTTTTCAATATCCATGTCATTTTCCAGAAAGCCCTCGTTCAGCAGGTACTCCGCCAGGTCCGCGCCCATCATCTGCTCCATGAGCTCTGACGAGAACATCATGTTCATGGTCTTGCCTGAGCACTCAAGGATATCCCCCCAGGTCCCTTGCGACATCCTTTGCCGTCGTGGCCTTGCCGCACATCAGGGTCTTTGATTTTGAGGGGGTATATCTCCGCTCAATGGTGCCCAGCTTTTCAAGCTCCACGGCTACAGAGCTTTTGTAAGTCCCCATCGCCATATAGTCATCCGGGGTTTTGCCGGTGATGGCGCAGCGTATGCCTTCCAGCATGCTCGTCTTGCCCATGCCAT
>JAJQEA010000335.1 GCA_021201905.1 Clostridia bacterium | reverse complement strand
CTAAGTGATACCAACGCTCCTGTAGATGCATCCCCCTCCCCCTCCCCCATCCCACTCACCCACAACGTATCGTCGCTTCTGCCTCATCTATATCCAAAGCCCAAAACAAAGAAAAATGGCATGCCGAAGATATTGGCATACCAATCAATATATAGAGCCGCATTGTCTTGATCTCATCTTGTCATCATGACATCCGGCTTTTGGGCTGAATTTTTTTTGTGAATGTTGATCTAAATAAATGTTATTCTAAGTAAGTGTTATTCTAAATAAGTCTACTTTCCTATTCTCCAATATCATAAGCCAGAGACATTTTTTCTATCCTTGGCGGGGATGAGACAGCGGACGCTTTGGAAAAGTAGTGGGTGAGAGGCGGGGACGCAGGGCGGGAGGTGGTTTTGGAGCAGTTCGGAGAGACTTAGGCCCAAGGGGCGGGAAAAGCCGGGGTTGTGCAGGGCGCTCCACGCCCGGAGCAAAGCAAACATGGAGCCGAACTCATCAGGAGTTCGGCGTAATTTTTGCGGTCCCCGGGTTTTTCTGGTCCTTGGGTCTTAGTCTCTCCCACTGCGGAAACGGCCACCTCCCGGGCTGCGTCCCCGCCTCTCACGGACGCGCCTTCCACGCGCGTCCGCGTTCATTACATCTACACCTCAAAATACTTCACACCCGACTCAAATATCTTCATATCCTGCTCCCCATAAATATTCATGGCTACCGCCTCGCCGCGGCGCTCGGAATGGGCCATCTTGCCCAGTATCCGGCCGTCCGGGCTGGTGATGCCCTCTATGGCCATATAGGAACCGTTGGGATTCCAGTACTCGTCCATGGTGCTTCTGCCCTGGTCATCCACGTACTGGGTCGCCACCTGTCCGTTGGCAAAGAGTCTGTGAAGCCATGATTCATTGGCCACGAAACGGCCCTCGCCGTGGGATGCAGGATTGCAGTATACGCTGCCCAGTCCGGCGCCGGCCAGCCATGGGGATTTATCTGATACCACCTTGGTATATACCATCTTGGAGACATGGCAGCCAATGGTGTTCATGGCAAGGGTGGGTGAATCCGGTCCCTGCTCCTTGATTTCCCCCTCCGGCAGAAGACCCAGCTTAATCAGGGCCTGGAAGCCGTTGCAGATGCCCAGCATCAGTCCGTCTCTCTCTCCTAAGAGCTTCTCGATCTCCTCCTTCATCACCGCATTGCGGAACACAGTGGCAAAGAACTTGGCAGAGCCCTCCGGCTCATCGCCTGCCGAGAAACCGCCCGGGAACATAACGATCTGGGCCTTTGCAATCTCTTTTCTGTACTCCTCCACGGACTGGCGGATATCCTGGGCGCTCATGTTGCGCAGCACCCTGGTAACCGCCTTGGCGCCTGCCCGCTCAAAGGCCCTGGCGCTGCCATACTCGCAGTTGGTTCCCGGGAATACAGGAATAAATACGGTTGGCTGCCCGATTTTATGGTCGCACACATACACCGCGCCGCTGTGATACAGCTTTTCCTCCAGCGCAGCCTCCTCTCCCTTGGCCTCCCTGCCGGCGGCTGTTGGGAACACGTCCTCCAGGGGAGTCATCCACGCGTCCAATGCCTCATCCATGGCAATGGACACGTTGCCGTACTCAAATGCGCCCCTGTCAGTCACCTCACCGATAACGGTATAGGATATGGACAGCTGTCCCACCATTCCGTCCGGCACCTCGCACACGATATCGCCCCATGCAGCGGCAAAGAAACCCCTGGGATCCACATTGTGCTCAATCTTCACACCCAGCTTGTTGCCGAATGCCATCTTGCTCACTGCCTCCGCAAGGCCATTGCCCTCCACGGCATAGGCGGATATAATGCGCCCTGCCTTTATGTCCTCAAATATCTTTCCGTACCCGTCCATAACCTGGCTGTATTCCGGCAGGTCATACTGGTTTTTCGCAATCCGGAACACGACAATCTTGCTGCCAGGACGCTTGAACTCAGGGGTAATCACATTCTTATGGCTGTTTACATCCACGGCAAAGGAAACCAGGGTGGGCGGAACATTGATTTCACCGTCCTCTGTGTCAAAGGTTCCGGACATGCTGTCCTTTCCGCCGATGGAGGGCAGGCCAAAGCCCAGCTGCGCGCTGTAGGCGCCTAAAAGGGCGGAGAAGGGCTGGCTCCACCTGGATGGATTTTCGTTCATCCTGCGGAAATACTCCTGGAAGGTGAAACGGATCCTGCTGTAATCGCCGCCGGCCGCCACAATCTTTGCAACGGAGGAAACCACTGCATACACCGCGCCGTGGTACGGGCTCCAGCTGGAAAGCCTGGGATCAAAGCCGTAGCTCATCATGGTAACGGTATCGGTATGGCCCTTCAGCACGGGAAGCTTTGCCACCATGGCCTGGGTCTCGGTCAGCTGGTATCTGCCGCCGTAAGGCATGAACACGGAACCGGCACCGATGGATCCGTCAAAACGCTCCACCAGCCCCTTCTGTGAGCACACGTTCAGGTCGGAAAGCATACCCAGCCATTTTCCCCTGACATCATCCACCTCAGCCTTATCAAAGAGGTTTCCCGCCCGGTTCGGAACCTCCAGGGTCACGTCCGCCTCCTGATGGGCCCCGTTGGTGTCCAGGAATGCCCTGCTTAAGTCCACAATGGTCTTGCCGCGCCAGTCCATTTTAAGCCTGGGCTCCTCTGTCACCACTGCCACGGTCACTGCCTCCAGGTTCTCCTCTGCGGCATATGCAAGGAACTGGTCTACATCCTTTGGATCCACCACCACTGCCATACGCTCCTGGGACTCGGAAATGGCAATTTCCGTGCCGTCCAGTCCCGCATATTTCTTGGGAACCTTGTCCAAATCAATCTTAAGGCCGGCAGCCAGCTCTCCGATGGCTACCGATACGCCGCCTGCGCCGAAGTCATTGCACTTCTTGATGATTCTGCTGACCTCGGGCCTGCGGAACATTCTCTGAATCTTGCGCTCTGTGGGCGCATTTCCCTTCTGTACCTCGGCCCCGCACACCTCGATGGAAGAGGTGGTATGAACCTTGGAGGAACCGGTGGCTCCGCCGATTCCGTCCCGGCCCGTGCGCCCGCCCAAAAGGATGATGATATCCCCCGGATCAGAGGTCTTGCGGATAACATCCTTCCTGGGAGCAGCGCCCATGACAGCACCGATTTCCATTCTCTTTGCAACATAACCGGGATGATAGATTTCCTTCACATAGCCGGTTGCCAGACCGATCTGGTTGCCGTAGGAGGAGTATCCCTGTGCCGCGCTGTTTACTATCTTTCTCTGGGGCAGCTTGCCCTTAAGCATCTCCCCAAGGGGCCTGGTGGGGTCGGCCGCGCCGGTGACGCGCATGGCCTGGTACACATAGGTACGCCCTGACAGCGGGTCGCGGATGGCTCCGCCCAGACAGGTGGCAGCGCCGCCGAAAGGCTCAATCTCTGTGGGATGGTTGTGGGTCTCATTCTTGAAATTCATCAGCCACTCTTCCGTCACCCCGTCAATCTCCATAGGCACCACGATGCTGCATGCATTGATCTCATCGGAAACTTCCATATCCTCCAGCTTTCCCTCGCTCCTCAGCTTCTTCATAGCCATAAGAGCCAGGTCCATAAGGCACACGTACTTGTCGTCCCTTCCCTTATAAATCACTTCCCGGTCAGCCAGATACTGCTTATAGGTCTCCTCCATGGGCTCCCTGTAATCTCCGTCCGTAAAGCTTACATTCTTAAGCTCTGTGGAAAAGGTGGTATGGCGGCAGTGATCAGACCAATAGGTATCCAGCACACGGATCTCTGTCACGGACGGATCCCTGCGCTCTTCCTTCTTATAATAAGCCTGTATGTGGAGGAAGTCCTTAAAGGTCATGGCCAGGTTCAGTGTGCCGTAAAGAGCCTTTAACTCCTCCTCTGAAGAATCCGCGAATCCGTCAAAATACAGTATGTCCGCCGGAACCTCGAATTCCGTCGCCAGCGTCTCCGGCTTCTCCTCGTCCGCCTGGCGGCTGTCCACCGGATTGATGCAGAAGCTCTTGATGGCCTCCTCCTGTTCTGCTGTCAGGGGCGCTGTGACCACATAGGTGGTTGCGGACCGGATAACCGGCTCCTCATCCTCCCTGAGAAGCTTCACGCACTGCTCTGCCGAATCCGCCCTCTGGTCAAACTGTCCCGGCAGGTATTCCACAGAAAATACCAGGTCTCCCAGATTCCTGGTAAATTCTTCCTCGTAAATCAGGTCCACCGGCGGCTCTGAGAAAATTGTCACCAGAGCCTTCTGATAGGTTTCCTCTGACAGGTTCTCAATATCATAGCGGATTAAAA
Source organism: Clostridia bacterium (assembly GCA_021201905.1). GTDB lineage: Bacteria > Bacillota > Clostridia > Lachnospirales > Lachnospiraceae > Enterocloster. The sequence goes on along the minus strand of JAJQEA010000335.1, from coordinate 5,180 downwards.
CCCGCACATTCTTCACATTGCTGATGCCCAGATAATGTTCCAGTTCTTCACGAAGCTCCCCTGCCTTTACTGCATAAGCTGGCTTCTTCTCCACAAATATTCGTCTTACGCTCATTTAGCAACCTCCTGCTCTCATCATGACCTTTTCTTTTAGAACACAACGCAAAAAGGACCTTTGTCCTTTTATCTGCTCCTATCATAACACAAAGATAATAAATTAGTAAAATTAATATATTTAATCATCGTTATATGTAGTACTTATAAATATTCCAATAATCCCTTCAAAACTCCTTGTGGCGGAGGCCTGAAAGTTGTGCTATACTAAACAAGTATGTGATTATAAAAAACCGGGAGATTACAGAAGAAATGAAAATCGGATTTGATAATGAAAAATATCTAACCATGCAGTCAGAGCACATCAAACAGCGTATTGGGGAATTCGGAGACAAGCTGTATCTGGAATTCGGGGGTAAGCTTTTTGATGACTACCATGCCTCCAGAGTCCTGCCCGGCTTCGCGCCGGACAGCAAGCTTCGTATGCTCCTTCAATTGGCTGACCAGGCCGAAATCCTCATTGCCATCAACGCGGCTGATATTGAAAAGAACAAGGTCCGCCACGACCTGGGCATCACCTACGACGAGGATGTCCTCCGCCTGATTCAGGAATTCAGGGACAAGGGGCTCTATGTGGGAAGCGTTGTCATCACCCAGTACAGCGGCCAGAACGGCGCCGACCAGTTCAAGGCCAAGCTGGAGCACCGCGACATCAAGGTGTACCGCCATTACTGCATTGACGGCTATCCCAGCAATGTGCCTCTCATTGTCAGCGATGAAGGCTACGGCAAGAACGATTACATCGAGACGACCCGCCCCCTGGTAATCATCACGGCTCCCGGCCCGGGCAGCGGCAAGATGGCCACCTGTCTCTCACAGCTCTACCATGAGAACAAGCGCGGCATCAAGGCCGGATACGCTAAATTCGAGACCTTCCCCATCTGGAACCTTCCTTTAAAGCATCCGGTGAACCTGGCCTATGAGGCAGCCACCGCTGATTTAAACGATGTGAATATGATAGACCCCTATCACCTGGAAGCCTACGGCGTAACCACGGTGAACTACAACCGGGATGTGGACATTTTCCCTGTACTAAACGCCATCTTTGAAGGCATATACGGAGAAAGCCCCTACAAGTCCCCCACGGACATGGGTGTAAACATGGCCGGCTTCTGCATCATGGACGACGAAGCCTGCTGCGAGGCATCCAAGCAGGAAATCATCCGCCGCTACTACCATGCCCGCAACCGTCTGGCAAAGGAAGAAGGGACTTCCGACGAAGTCTACAAAATCAACCTTCTGATGAACAAGGCAAAAATCGACTCCACCATGCGCCCTGTGGTCGCGCCCTGTCTGGAGCGGGCCGAGATATCCGGCGGTCCTGCCGCGGCCATGGAATTGGATGACGGCACCATTGTCACAGGCAAGACCAGCAGCCTGTTAGGAGCCTCTGCCGCTCTCCTGCTAAACGCCATCAAGGTCCTGGGAGACATCCCCCACAATATACACCTCATTGCGCCGTCGGCCATTGAGCCCATCCAGATTTTAAAGACCCAATACATGGGCAGCAAAAATCCCCGTCTCCACACCGACGAGGTGCTCATTGCCCTGAGTATGAGCGCAGCCACCGACGAAACCGCAAAAAAGCCCTGGCGCAGCTGCCGAAACTCCAGGGCTGCCAGGTCCACACCTCCGTCATGCTGTCCGACGTAGATATCAAGGTGTTCAGCAAGCTGGGTGTGCAGCTCACCTCTGAGCCGGTATATGAGCATAAGAAGCTTTACCACTAGCTTTACTGCTAATTAAAGAAGCTTTACCACAACGAGAAGCGGACTCCGAAGAGTCCGCTTCTCGTTGATAATATATTCATTGTGTCAAAAGCCTGAATCTCTACTTCTTCTCCACATCCGTATAATACAAATGCCGTGGCAGGCCATCCGTCACAATCGGTGTCAGCTCCGCCTGAATCAGAGGCCGGATATAGTTCACAAATTCCTCGGTCACATAATCCCCCGCCTCATTGATCCACTCTCTGGGAACCTTTTTCTCCACATTGGCCACCTTATGTACATCGTAAATATCCGTTACACAGACGTAAGGATCGTCGGACACCCTCTTGAGAATGATCATCTTGCCTGTCTCGCCCTCAAAAGCCTCCTTCACGGCAGCTCCTCCCACCTGGAAGGCTTCCGTAATATCCACCCTTGACACGATATGGGAGGCGCAGCGCTGAAGGGAATTAAACTCAATGGCCCTTGTCTTGCATCCCACTTCCCGGTTGATTTTCTCTGCCAGGTACCTGGCCGTGCCGGTGAGCTGCTTATGTCCGAAGGCGTCCACAAACTCGATGCCGTCTGTCAGCTCGCACACATACCGGCCGTCCGCCAGCTTCACGCCCTCGGACACGGCCACCACCACCGAGGCTTTCTTCTTATGGAGCTCCTCCACCTTCTTCATGAAGGAATCCACGTCAAAGGTCACCTCCGGAAGGAACAGCATGTCCGGCCCCTCGCAGTCCTCCCCTTTAGCCAGGGCTGCCGCCCCTGTCAGCCATCCGGCGTTCCGTCCCATGATCTCCAGGATGGTCACGTTCTGCTGGTCATATACCAGGCCGTCCCGGATAACCTCCTTTGTGATGGCGCCGATATATTTGGCCGCGCTGCCGTATCCGGGGGTATGGTCCGTTGCCGCCAGGTCATTGTCAATGGTCTTGGGTACGCCCATGAAGCGGATCTTGCTGCCGTTTAGCAGGGAATAGTCAGAAAGCTTCTTGATGGTGTCCATGGAATCGTTGCCGCCGATATAGAAGAAATACTCCACCTCCAGCTTGTCCAGGATGGAGAATATCTTATCATATATCTCCCGGTCGTCACATATCTCCGGCAGCTTGAAGCGGCAGGAACCAAGATACGCGGAGGGAGTCCTCTTTAAAAGCTCAATATCCAGATCCGACTTGATGTGCTCCTCCAAATCCACATACCGCTCCTGCAGAAGTCCCTGTATGCCATGGAGCATGCCGTACACCTTCTTAGCTCCCCTGTCCTTAGCTGTCTTGAACACGCCGGCCAGGCTGGAATTAATCACCGCGGTTGGGCCTCCGGACTGCCCTACGATTACATTGCCTCTTACCTCTGTCATAGAAATACCTCCTTTTAAAATTGTAAGCGCTTACAAAACTGCTCTTATTTTAATATATCCCCCCATGGAACGCAAGTGTTTTGGGAATTGTTCCCCTAAAAATTATGACAATATTTTCACATTATTTTTTACATTAAATGGCTGCCGTCATTTAATCCCTCCAGACTGCACTGTCCGGTGACAGGGTCATATTCAATCGTGGTGATGCTGGCATTTCCCACCACGATTTCCGCCGCGTCCGGCTGGCCTTCCAGGAGATGGACAATAAAATGGGCCAGCGTTCCGCCGTGGGCCACCACAGCCGTGTCCCCTTTCATCTCCCCCTTTATCCGCTCCCAGGCTTTTTTGCACCTGGCGTCCACCTGGTTCAGCGTCTCCCCTCCAGGAGGCGCCACCGTGGCCGGATGCTGCCACCATTCCTCGTACAGCTTCCGTTCCTTTTCCAATATATCCGATGCAGTCCTTCCCTCCCAGTCGCCGTATCCGATCTCCACCAGCTCCGGCACGGGCAGTACCGCCACCCCCTGGGCCCTGGCAAGGGTCTCTGCCGTCTCCATGGCCCGTATCTGGGGGCTGGAGTAAATGGCGGTCACAGGCCGGTTTTCCATTCCCTTTGCCAGCATCACAGCCTGGCTGCGGCCGGCTGCGTTCAAGGGGATATCCTGCCTGCCCTGTATCTTTCCCGCTACATTCCAGTCTGTCTGTCCGTGGCGTATGATATAGAGTTTCATCTGTTTTTACCTCCTGCCCTCCTGTGTCCTACAGGCCTTCCTCCAGATTCCAGCCATTCCTCACAGGATTGGGCGCTTCTTCCTCATCCTGGCCCGAAGCCGCTGCCTGGCCTTCCCCATTGACAGTCAGGGCATCCAGGGCCAGCTTCATGATGTCCTTCACCTCATCCTCAGTCATCTTCATTTTAGCGGAAAGCTCCTCCAGGGTGGCCTCCCTGCCCAGCTCCTTTGCCAGAACCTGGGACACGGTCTGGAGCACATTGACCCTGGCAGCCATGGTCTCCTCAATCTGGTTCTCTGTCCTCTGCTCCTCCAATGCCAGTTCCACCCCTTCCTTTACGCGGCGGGTCATGAGTTCATTCCAGGGCTCGCTGCCATCGTACTCTATGGCGGCCAGCATCAGGGCCGTATTGGCCTCCTGGACCAAATCGGATAAGGGCAGCTCGCTGTCCCCGTATTCCCGGACCATCTCAAGCACCTCCCTCAGGCACCCCTCCACCAGACGGCTGCGGGCCCCCGCGTCGCCCCTGGCTGTTCCCTCAAGGACGGAATCCATTTCATCCCTGTCAAGGGGTGCAATATCTCTCATCTCTTCCAGATACATATCAAAAAAATCGTGTTCCATCTCGTCTCTATCCTTTCAATTTTCCAGAATTTCATATTCCATCCATAATCCTTAATAGGATAATCCATAGCAAACCATAAGTCAAGTTTCCCTCTTTACAAAGCCACGGCAATCGTGATAAGATATGCATAGTTTATAAGGAGGACTTAATAATGGATATTAACTATGAACTTTATAAGGTATTTTATCATGTGGCGGTAACGCTGAGCTTTTCCGAGGCTTCCAAGCAGCTCTTTATCTCCCAGTCTGCCGTAAGCCAGTCCATTAAAGTCCTGGAGAAAAAGCTGAACCAGCCCCTGTTTATCCGCAGCACCAAGAAAGTACAGCTCACCCCGGAAGGTGAGATTCTCTTAAAACATATTGAACCTGCCATGAATCTCATCAAAAAGGGAGAGAACCAGCTGCTGGAGGCCCATACACTAAACGGCGGGCAGCTGCGCATCGGAGCCAGCGACACCATCTGCCGCTACTACCTGGTCCCCTATCTGACCCGCTTCCACAAGGAATTCCCCAACATCCATATCAAGGTCATCAACCAGACTTCCATTGAATGTGCAAGGTTCCTGGAAAACGGACAGGCCGACTTTATCGTTGCAAACTATCCCAATTCCGCCCTGGCCGGCAGCATGAAT
>JAJQEA010000097.1:423-9487 GCA_021201905.1 Clostridia bacterium | reverse complement strand
CTTGTGTATGACTGTTCCGGTCCTGCCGGCAATCCCCTCCGCTGCCTTATCAAGAAGGGTAATCAGGGTGCGCCTGCCTTCGCCGGACTGGGCAAAGCGGATGGCTGCCTCAATTTTGGGAAGCATGGATCCCTTTGCAAACTGGTCCTGGGCAATGTACTCCATGGCCTGTTCCACGGTCAGATCGTCCAGCCATTTCTGGTTCTCCCTGCTGAAATTGACGGCCACCTTTTCCACGGCTGTCAGGATAATCAGGTAATCGGCCTCCAGCTCCGCCGCCAGCAGGCTGCTGGCATTGTCCTTGTCGATGACTGCGTTGACGCCTGAGAGCTTTCCGTTGTCATTGACCACGGGAATTCCTCCGCCTCCGCATGTGATGACGATATGTCCGGCATCCACCAGTGTCTCTATGGTTTTGAGCTCCCTGATTTTCACGGGCATGGGGGAGGCCACTGCGATGCGGTAGCCCCTTCCCGCGTCCTCCATGCAGGGTATCCCGTTTTCCATGTTCTTCTTTGCCTCTTCCCTGGTCAGGAACCGGCCGATTGGCTTGGTGGGATTCCGGAAGGCCTCGTCCTCCGGGTCCACCTCCACCTGGGACAGAATCGTGGATACCTTTACATCCATATTTCTCTTGTACAGCTCGTATTTGATGGTATTTTGCAGGTCAATGCCAATATACCCCTGGCTCATGGCCACACATGTGGGCAGCGGTGTTTCCTTATAATTCTCATAGTTGCAGGCCAGCTGGTCCATGGCGTTCTGAATCATGCCCACCTGGGGGCCGTTGCCGTGGGTGATAATCAGGTCCATGCCCTGCTGCACCAGATCCACGATTACCTCAGCCGTCTTTGCCACCGCCTGTTTCTGTTCTTCTATATCCTTGCCCAGGGCGTTTCCCCCCAGAGCAATCACTACCCGTTTTTTATCCATAACCCCTTCTCCCTTACATAGTCCGGACTTAGTCCAAAGAAAATCCCAATTTCTTTGCATATGCCGCCACTGCCTTTTCAAAGCATGCCACAGGCGGATGCACGGTGCCGGCTCCTATCTGTCCGTAGCCAGCCACCTTATGGGCGATTCCTGTGTTGATGACCGGCGTAATGCCTTTTTCCACCACCAGTCTGGCGTCGATGCCCAGGCAGGTTCCCTGGAAATTCCAGTTCGGTATGATGAAGTTGGGATTCCGGTCAATGGTGATCTCTGTCATCTCTGTGCTGGTCCGCAGGGCGTCCTCGTATCCGCCGGCTCCCACAAACCTGGTGACGGCAGGGGCCGCAATCATGGCCATGCCGCCTACGCCGAAGGTCTCCGTGATGGCGCTGTCGCCCATATCTGGGCAGGCGTCCTCCCCGTCATAACCGGTAAAGTAGAGTCCCTGGGGCGTGTTGACGGGAGCCGTGAACCATGTATCTCCCATGCCGCTGATGCGGATGCCGAATTCCACCCCGTTCCTGCACATGGCAGTGACAATGGTGCCCTCCGTAACCTGTCTTGCGGCGTCCATGACGGCCTTTCCTGTGGCCATCATGATATTTAAGAAAAACTGGTCTGTGTCAGCCAGGAATTTTATGACGTCGTAACGGTCCTTTTCATCCATCTCCATCCTGGTGATCACAGGACTTACCTCTTTCAGGAATGCCAGGGACGCAGCAATGTTTCTCTGATGGAATTCATCTCCCATGGCGATTGCCTTGGCCACAAGAGGGTTCACACTCAGCCCTCCCATGGAACGGATGGCCTTCCCCAGCGTGGGGCCCAGCACGTTCTTCATCCACAGCAGGCGGTCCACCACTTCTTTGGAATAGGCTCCGAATCTCAGCACCTTGCCGATTCCCTCGTTCATGGTACAGTAAGCCTCGTTGCCGTCCGTCTGGTTCTCAACCACAAAGACAGGCATGTTGGCAGAGGTGATGCCTCCCATGGGACCCACGGCCTTTACATGATGGCAGGGAATAAAGGTCACTTCCCCGGATGCAAGTATCTTTCTTGCCTCCTCCTCTGTTTCGGCCCATCCCTCAAAGAGGGCCGCGCCAACGCAGGAGCCCTGTACCGGGTCCGGCATGTTTTCGAACCGGATTGGCGGTCCCGCATGGAGAATCACCTTGCCGCCGTTCAGCTCTTTGATCACCGACCTGGCCGGCACCACATCCCGGATAACAGGCTGGCTGGCCACGATCCTGGCGATAACGGCGCGGTTGGCCTGGTCTATATCCGTCTCCCCGCAGCTTCTCAGGAAATTCAGGATCTTTATGAGCTCCACATTGCCGCCGGCCGGAGGCGCCCAGTCATACTGTACCACGTCGCATCCAAAGGCTTCTATGACTTCCGCAAAGCTCTTGAGGCCCACGTTGATGACCCTGGGCTTCTGGGACAGGAGCTCCAGAAGCTTTTGGGATGCCTCCGTCTTCTGAATCTGTGCCGTTGTCTTGGGACGGATGGCCTTCACCGGCTCATCAAAATCCAGACCAATGGCGCGGATAGCCGTATGTACTGCCAGCTTATTATTCTCGCACACAATGACGCCGGCTTCCTTTAACGTATTCACAGCCTTGTCATAGCCCTGGTAGTCCCTTCTTGTTCCGCAGACAGTTGCCACAAAAAACAGCTTTCTTCCCTCTTTTACCGCCTTGTCCCGCAGACGGATGACAGCCGGAAGAAGGGCCCCCGCCATATCCTCATGGGAGCCGTAGCCCAGCATGATGTCCAGGAGAATAACGCCTGTGGACGGGTCGTCGATGGCCTCCTGCATGCACTCAATGCGCTTTGCCGGGTCAATCATGGGATGAGGCTTACCCTGGGTGTATACATCGTCACCCAGATCCACCACGATATGGCCGTCCGTCTTTAACATAAAGCCTTCCGCCTTCTGGGGCGGCACCTTAAGGTTTAAGGCATCCTTAATCAGCATGGCGGCCTCCCCAGCCAGGGTGCCCCCTGAGTAGTATGCCTTGATGGTTTTCTTTTCCTCTGCCCCAAAGAAGCAGGCGCAGTCCGCCTCCACAGTTCCTTCCGCGATTTCCTGGCCCCTCACCAGACCCACGGCCAGACGGGCCGCTTCATCCAGGGTGTAGGCGTGATAGAAATTTTCCTCATGGTACTCCGGCTTTTCGCCCAGGAATAGGGTGACCACTGGCTTCTTAAAGTTGCTCAGACGGTCGGAGATTCTGTCCCTCACCGCCTTTGCGGGCGGCTTGGATATGATAATCAGCACTTTTACGCTGTCATCCTGTTCCATGGCCTCAATCATATCCATCATGGTGATTCCGCCCACCTCAGTGGACAGGTCCCTTCCGCCGGTTCCGATGGCGTTTTTCACGCCCTCCCCCAGACGGTCTATAATCGTTGTCAGCTCCTGGATTCCGGTTCCCGACGCCCCTATGATTCCAATTGGGCCCGGAGCCACATGGTTGGTAAACGCAATGGGCACGCCCTGGATGATTCCGGTGCCGCAGTCCGGCCCCATGACCGCCAGTCCCTTTTCATGGGCCTTTTTCTTTAACTTGATTTCATCCTCCAGCGTCACATTGTCGCTGAACATGAATACGTTCAGGCCCTCGTCCAGAGCCCGGTCCGCCTCCAGGGCGGCATAGGCGCCCGGTATGGAGATAACCGCCAGATTGGCATTGGCAAGCTTGCCCAGAGCCTTATCCCAGGAGCGGACCGCCTCCGATCCCTTTTTGTCTGACTCTGTTGTTGACTGTTTCTTAAAGAAGACTTCCACTTCCTCCATAATCACGTCAAGCAGCGCCTCATCCTCCACATCTGCCACCACCACCATATCATTGGCCGATGCCTCCTCCAGCTTGCCAGTGCTCAGGCCGCTCTGCCTGTATATGTCCTTGTTGGCAGGAGTCGCCATCATGATGGAAACCTTCTTTACGCCCTCTATGGAGGAAATCTGGTTGGTTAAAAGCATGAGGACAACCGAATCATGGTAACTCCCCTTTTTTACTATGGTTTTTAACATACGCTCCCCTTCTCCTTATTCGGCAAATCTGTTTTTGTGGTCATATTTGTCAAAATGTATATCATCGCTCTTCAAATACTCATAAATCTCATCCACGATCTCCACACCGCCTGTGGCATAGGCTTTATCCCGCCTCATGACAGCCCGTTCTCCCGGATAATAGACCTTTCCGAATCCCTCTGCGGCCGGCATCTCTCCCAGCTCGTCAAGGGACTGGGACATGGAAGCCTTAAAGGCATCCACCCCAACAAATCTGGAGGGGTCCATGACAATGAACATCTGCCCCAGCTCCCTGCCCTTAGACAGGTCATGGTACATGGAGCTTACATGCTTGCCAAAGGGAACTCCCAGGAGGACACCGCAGAAAATATCCACCATCATCATGAGCCCGTACCCCTTGGCGCCTTCGATGGGCACCAGGGCATTTACAAGGTTGGGATCCGTAACCGGCTTTCCCTTCTCATCCACCGCCCATGTATCGGGAATGGCTTCGTGCCTGGAGCGTTTATCCAGTATTTTGCCCCATGCCTGGACTGTGGTTGCCATGTCAAAGACAACGGTCCTATCATCGGCTGTGGGCGCCGCAAAGGAGATTGGATTGGTTCCGTAATAAGGCTCTGTTCCTCCACAGGGCACCGCCATAGGGTCAGGCTGGCAGAACGCGATGGCTACCATATTTTTCTTGGCCGCCATCTCCGTATAGTAGCCGATGGATCCGCTGTGGGAAATGTTGCGGATGCCCACCACGGCAATCCCCGACGTTTTGGCCATCTCTATGGCTTTTTCTATGGCCAGGACGGAGGCCACATACCCGCAGCCGTTGTCCCCTTCAAAAACAGCGGAGCACGGCCCGGTTTCCTTCCATTCAAACTTGGGATCCACTGTGATTCCGCCCTTGGCGATCCGCTCGGCGTAATACTCCACGCGCACCGCGCCGTGGGAGTGGTAACCCCTTTCATCCGACCAGGTAAGAATCTCTGCTGTTTTATCTGCATGATCCTCCTTAAGCCCGGCCCGCATCAGTTTATGTTTCATTAACCCCTTCAAATTTTCATGGGAAAGCTTCATGTCTACACCCCGTTTATTCTCATTTTTTATAACTGCACGTCTCTGTTGCAATCCTTAGAGTAAATGTATGCAAAGTCCTCTTCGCGTCCTACCGCATAGCATGCCTGGGGGCAATATGCGTCCAGGAACATGTAATCCCCTGCTTTTACCGGTACCCAGTCACTGTCGGCCCTGTACATGCCCTTGCCTGACAGGAAATACATTCCGTGCTCCTGAATATGTGTCTCGATATAGCCGTGGGAGGCTCCCAGCTTGAACTTCAGGATATGCATGTTCATGTCGAATCCAAAGTTGCCGGCTGCCGGAAGGAAATCCTTGATATGGCAGTTTTCCATGCCCTCATACTCTGTCCACGGAAGGTCATTGGCATTTCCCACCACTGTAAATGCGCTGTAACCCTCGATTCTCTCATATCTGCGCTTATACACATACAGTCTGGCTTCCCCGCCGCTCTTGTTCTCAAAGGAAATCTTGTTGCTCTCCAGAGAATAGATGTAACCGCCCTGTGTAAGGACCGCCTCCTTGTCATCGTTCTTGACAGCCACTTCGCCGGACAGCACATAGAGGAAGGTCTCCAGTCCCTGGCCGCCGATGCCGGTGTTTTTTCCGTTTTCCTTTACCGTAACCAGATAATCCGCAAAGGTAGCTCCCATGGCAGGTGAACCTAAAATAGTGACATCGCAGTTCTCATAGCCCGGAATGCTGTTCTTAACCAGCCCGTCCGGCTCCAGCAGTACATAATTTTCCTTCTTGATGACGGAACGTGTTGTCAATAATTCCTCGCGGTATCCCACCTGATCATTCAAATAACTCATTTTCTAGTTCCTCGCTTTCATTCTTTTTGGGCCATTTCGGTCAACTTTTTTATAGTTACATTATTGCAAAACAGCCCCTCTTTTTCAATTATGTATTTAGGCAAATCTTCCCATGATTTTTATCCATTTTATACCCTATTGCTAAATTTTTAACATCCCTCTTTTTTTAGGTTCTGTGCTATAATATCTTTCGTATAATTCAATACTTGCCGAAAGGAACAAAACATTATGCCGGAAAAGAGAGAGATAAACCTGGAGCACCCAACTTATCCAAAGTATGCAACCATATATTCAGATACGGATACAGAGGCCAGGGCCTGTATCCTTTATTTTCACGGGGGGGCGGGCTGCTGTACGGCCATCGGGATGATCTGCCCCCTCTGCACATCCGTACCCTCACAAGGGCCGGATATATCATTATATCCTATGACTACCCCCTTGCCCCCGCCGCAAAGCTGGATACCATAATAGGTGATGTATGTTCCTCCATCACCCATTACGCAAATCATCCTGAACTTTACTGCGGCCAAAGGCTTCCGTTCTTCCTGTGGGGCCGCTCCGCAGGGGCATATCTCTGCCTCCTGGCCGCCGGCCGCCGAAAGCTGCCCCTTGCCCCCGCCGGAATCCTCTCCTATTACGGATACGGATTCCTCTGCGACAACTGGTTCCAGACACCCAGCAGCTATTACAGCTCCCTGCCCGCCATGGACGCTTCCTGCCTGGAGCAGGCCGGCACCGGCCTTCACGCGGCCGGAGGCCTGGATACCCATTACGCTGTCTATGTATATGCGCGGCAGACAGGCACCTAGCGTTTTCTCCTGTACGAAGGCCGGGATAAATATTTCTATCTGGACTATACCCTGCGCGCCTGCGACACCCTTCCCTGCCCCCTGTTCTGCGCCCACAGCACCCGGGACAACGATGTGCCCTACGGGGAATTCCTGGAGCTTTCAAACCGTTTTCACCCGAAGCAGTTCATTGCCTCCTGTGACAGCCATGACTTTGACCGGGACGAGGAAAATCCTTTTACGAAAAAACTGCTGGATGAAACCCTGGTATTCCTGAATGAAAACCTGTAATCCCGTGAAGCAGATATCAGCTATCCTGCTCCTGGAAAATAGTTCCTGTGCGGAATGATTTTGCACTCTTCATGTGCTTCATCAGGAAGTAATACACCAGCCCCGTGGGAATCAGGCTCACATACCAGGACAGCTGCACGATGACCAGAGAGCAGAGAGAGCCGATGACGATGGCAATAATGGCGGCCCAGTTGATTCCCTTAAACACGCCCTGCTTGTCATACATATGGTTGATATTCAGCTTCTTTCTCCGGAGAATGTAATAATCCACTGCCATTACGGCAAAGATGGGGCCCAGGAACGCGGAGTAGAACTGGGTAAACAGGCTCAGGCCCGCTGCCGAATCATCCGTCACCAGCTTCCACGGCATACAGCACGCGGAGAGGATTCCCACCAGAACCGTGGCATGGGACCATTTCATGTGGAATGACTCCATCAGCACATAGGATGGCGGAACAATGTTGTTCAGCACGTTGGTGGTAACCTGGGCAAATGCAATGAACAGCAGTGTCACCACGGTGAGGAACTTGCTACCCATGGTTGTTGAGAACACCACAACCGGATCGCTGTTGCCTGTGGCGGCCGTCACAAGGAGGCCGATTAACCCCATGAACAGGGTTACAGGCAGAATCGCCACTGTATAGATGCTTCCGGTAAAGGTGGGGCCCACCTTTTCCTGCAGGTTGCGGGAATAGTCGGACGCGTTGATGATCATGGTGGAGTAGATTCCCAGGAAGGAGGTGGTGGCTGCCCAGAAGGGCATCCCCCATGATCCCTTGACCCCGGAGAACACATCGTCAATCTCAGTTGCAAATTGTGTCCTGACCACATACAGCATATAGGCCAGAATGGCAATGATGAATACACAGGAAATATTTTCCAGCCACTTGATGCCCTCAAATCCCTTGATGGCCAGGGCAACCTGCAGCATGGTAAACAGGGCGTAGACCAGGGGAAGGTTGCTGAATCCAAACAGGATGCTCAGGCAGCTGTTGATGGCGCCCGCTCCCACCCAGCTCTGGAAGCCAAACCAGATAATGGCAGGAATGCCCCTCAGCAGTCCCGGCACCTTTACGCCTGCGGTGCCGAAGCTGCTTCTGAGCTGTACGGTATAGGGAATGCCGTACTTGTGCCCACAGTTACCGATAACCACCAGGGCCACCGCGATGACCAGACATCCGATTATCATGGCAAGGATGGCCTGCCCCACTGTCAGCGCCCCGATGAGACCGGCTCCCATGGAGAAGGTGCCGATGGATACGCACCCTCCCATGAAGCTTGCCGCGTAGGATAAAGGTCCCATAATACGTTTTTTCGTCGGTTGCAGATCCGGATCCACATTCTTTACCAGTTCCGGATTTAATTTCATGTTTTCTGCTATATTGCTCATACTGTCTCCTTTTCCGTGGAGTGTCCAAATATCATGCTCTGGCTAAAAATCACGTTCCGTCTGGAAATCACGTTCCGTCAGCTCAGTCTCCTGACCAGGTTCCCCACGCCTTTTTTTGCTGTAATCCTTCCGTCTTCAGCCACCACATTGCCGCGGATGATGGTGCATACAGGCAGTCCCCTTCCCTTCATTCCCACAAACGCGGAAATCTTGTTTATGTACAGGAGGGATTCGCCTGTAATCTCCCACTCCTTTTCCGGGTCCAGAATCACAAGGTCCGCGTCAAATCCGGGGCGTATGTCCCCTTTTTTTCCGTATATGCCGAATGCCTTCGCTGGGTTGAGGGCCATGGCCCTTGCCAATACCCTGGGATCCACGCCCCGCTTTACGCATCCTTCGTTAAACGCAACCTGGAATCCGCTCTGGATGCCGCTGATGCCGCCCCAGACGTCAAATACGTTCTCGATCTTATTGCCCAGAATCTCTTTGAATTTCTCATCATAGGAACAGGGAGAATGGTCGCTGGCTATACCGCTGAAGGTACCGTCCTCCACATAGGTCCAGAGACGGTCCACATCTTCCCGGGAGCGCAGGGGAGGTGCGCATTTGAACAGGGGCCCGTTGGCAAGGACATCCTGGTCCGTCAGGCTCAGATAATGGGAACATGTCTCCGCCGTTACATCATATCCGGCCTGCTGGGCCTCCTTTATCTTCTGGGCCACGTCAGGGCTGCTCACATGGC
>JAJQEA010000097.1:0-413 GCA_021201905.1 Clostridia bacterium | reverse complement strand
ATATGTACCTTGCACCCCGTAGCCTTGGCAATCTCAATCATATCCACGGTGGCAATCATCTCCGCGATCACGGGCCTGGAATCCAGAAATCCCTGCCAGTCCATTCTCCCTTCCTTCTTCATCCTGGCTTCCTGCCACTTAATCATGGAATAATCTTCACAGTGGAAGCCCACGCGGCCCCCGAAGGCCCCAATCCGCTCCATGGCTTCATATGCCTGCCCGTAGCTCAGGGAGCTGTAATCCGGCGAAACAGGGCCTATAAATGACTTAAACGCAACGCAGCCCCTCTCATGCAGTCCCTCCAGCTGGTCAAAATTATCCGGCACCAGTCCGCCCCAGAGGCAGTAGTCCGCGTATGCATTGGGGTCCACCTTTTCCACCTTTCGGTCAAAAATATCCGCGTCCGTCATGGC
>JAJQEA010000398.1 GCA_021201905.1 Clostridia bacterium | reverse complement strand
ACCATTATTATAACACAGATAAAGTTTTTTGAAAAGTATTTATGCAATAAAAAAAGCCTTATTTCAAGGCGTTTTACAAGGTAATAGATGAAATATGTTCCTAAAGAATATGGTGCTAACTTCGAAAGACGGGTCTGATTGTCAAAATCCCCCGCATGGACAATCACATCGCAGGTTTCAAGAATCCTCTCCACCTCCGGCCGGAGCACTCCATGAGTGTCTGCCATGACCGCCACCCGTATAGGTCCCGTTTCCATTACATAATACCTCCAGATACAGCCCGCGGGGCTGAGCTCCCGCCGCCGGCTGTCTTATTTTTTCATACCTTATTTTTTCATACCTTTATCTATTATACGCTAAATGCCGGATATGTCGAGCTGAATCTGACAGAATTCTCCGGTGGATCTTTACACCCTTCCGTTTCTGTGATATATTTAATGTTAAGATAACGTTAACATAATCACCAAGTCGCTTAATGCTGCTACGCAGCAGTGGGAGAACCGATTTTTAGGGGTGTATTCATCCATCTGAGCCTGTCACGGCTCCCGGATGATAGGGAACCTTTCTTTCCCGAACCCGGCAGCTAATCTCATAGGCGGAAGAGGGACAAAGACATTCTGGTAAATCATTTTGCTGTATTGTCGTATACTTTTCCGTCTGCAACCATGCAGACGGTTTCTTTTGTTAAGTCCGTTCTTTTCCTTTACCTAAAACTGAATACATCCAAGGATATTCCACATCACCGCACTCTCCCAAGGCGGCTCCCCAACGAAAGGAGATCTGATTTATGCACGAACTCACTAACCTGGATTTGGTCATCATTGTTCTCTACATGATAGGAATGCTTTTTGTGGGCGTTTGGTTCGTCAAGCGAATCAAGAATACAGGCGATTACTACGTTGCAGGCAGGACCCTGGGCCCCTTTGTGCTGACTGCCACCGTATGCGCATCCATCATCGGAGGAAGCGCCATGATGGGACGTGCGGGCATCGCCTACACCACGGGCTTTAAGGCGGTCATGACCGCCATCCCCTATCTCATCGGCATGTTTATCTTCTCAGCCATCGCCGGACGCATACAGGAGGTTGGCTTCACCAGAAACATCAACTCCATACCGGAACTCTTCAACTACAGGTTCAACAGCACTGCCCGCTGCATCCTGGCCTTCATGATTGTGTTCACCATGATGGGCACGGTAGCTGCCCAGGTGACTGCCACTGCCACCATCATCAAGATGCTGGGAAATGAATTCGGCATCAGCTACGAAGCCGGCGCCCTGGTGGCCACCATTATTTTCATTATCTATACCGCTGCCTCCGGTCTCTTCGGGGTGGTGTACACGGATGTGCTCCAGTTCTTCATGCTGATTATCTTTGTGTACTTCCTGATTCCCTTTTCCAGCATCCGGTATCTGGGCGGCTTTTCCACCTTCTGGCAGAACCTGGACAAATCCTACCTGGTCCCCCATATCAACGGAAGCATTCTGGGAGACATTGTCACCTATCTGGTGTTTACCCTGGCAGGGGCCGAGATGTGGCAGAGGGCCTTTGCGGCCAAGAGTAAAAAGGCAGCCACCCAGGGCATGTTCTGGGGCACCTCCATCTACATGGTTACCATTGCCCTCATATTCTTCATGGGCCTGGCAGGCCAGCAGATTCTGCCGGACGTGGTGGCCTCCTACGGAAGCTCCGACGCCGTGGTTCCGGCCCTGGCTGTAAGCATCCTTCCTCCCGGCCTTACGGGACTGGCACTGGCAGGCATCCTGTCGGTCATGATATCCA
This sequence comes from Clostridia bacterium, assembly GCA_021201905.1. Lineage (GTDB taxonomy): Bacteria > Bacillota > Clostridia > Lachnospirales > Lachnospiraceae > Enterocloster. The sequence continues at coordinate 7,713 of JAJQEA010000398.1, read as the reverse complement.
CTGCGGACAGCTATCTGCTGGTATCCGTCCAGACCTTTGTACACGACCTGGGAAAGAATTTCATGCCGGAAATGACGGAGAAGCATGAGATCCTCATGTCCCGTGTCATGTCCGTGGTTCTGGCCATGGGCGCCTTAATCATTGCCCTTTACATCAAAAAAACGCCTACAATGTGCTCATGTTTGCCTGGTCCTTCTACGCGGCTGCGGCCGGCCTTCCCTCCCTGGCAGCCCTTTACTGGAAAAAAGCCACCAGCCAGGGCATCATATCTGCCATGACAGGCGGCTTCGTGGTATGTGTGGGCTGGAAACTTGCCGGCAATCCCTGGGGACTGGGCGAGACCGTTCCCGGCGCTCTTGTCTGCGGAATCCTGCTGGTGGCGGTGAGCCTTGCCACTTATAAAAAGCATCCGTGCAGAATGGCGTAACGCGGTGTTCTTACCTATACTATTTAATGATGCTGTAGAAGTACAGCACGCACACTCCCAACAGTACATACATGATTTTAGGCATTTCCTTAATCTTGCCGGAGGCCAGCTTCAGCACCACGTAAACCGGCAGGGCCACGCAGATTCCATTGGCAATGTTGTTTGCAAATATGGTAAAGGCAACGCAGATAAACGCCGGGAAGGATTCCGTAAAGTCATCATAGTTAATGCTGCGCATGGAACTGAGCATGCCCACTCCGATGATGATAAGGGCGGGGGCCGTTGCGGCCGACGGAATCATCAGCGCAAAGGGCGTCAGCAGCAGGGTGAAGGCAAAACAGACGCTTGTGGAAACAGGTGTCAGTCCTGTCTTCCCTCCTGCCTCCACGCCGGAGGAGGATTCCAGGTAGGTGGTCATACAGGGCATGCAGAACAGGCTGCCCAGAGCCGTTGCGACGGCATCCACCTTGAACACCTTGTCTATACCGGGCAGATTGCCGTCCTCATCCAGGAATCCGGCCTTGGCTCCCACGCCCAGGGCAGTGCCGAAGGTGGAGAAGAAATCCGGCACAAACATAGCGATCAGAAACGGCAGATAAGCAAACTGCAGGGCTCCCAGGAAATCAATCTTCATAAACTGCCCAAAGGGGGGAGCTTGGGGCCATGAAAAATGTCTCAGGCATCTTAGTGAGTCCCATGGGAATGCCAACCAAGGTGGTAATCAGGATGGAAACAATCATATATCCCGGCACTTTCATCTGCTTGGTGACAAGTATCAGCAGGAAGCCAATCAGGGCCAGCAGCACAGACGCGGAGCTTAAGTCGCCGAAGGCCAGGTTATTCTTGCCTTCCAGGGCAATAATCAGCCCCGCGTTCTTACATCCCAGCAAAGCGATAAACAGGCCCACGCCCGCGCTGACAGCATGCTTAAGGCTGGCGGGAATGGCGTTTACCACAGCATCCCTGAGACCGATATAGGATATCACAATGAAAATAACGCCGCTCCAGAATATGACGCCTGCTGTGATTTCAGGTGAAATCCCGCTGTTTGCGATCATTCCCGACACGATTGCCACGCTGCCCAGCCCAGGGGCCAGGGCAAAGGGGCGGTTAGTCACCAGGGCCATGGCCACTGTGGTAACGATTATCAGCAAAATCATGGATGTGAGCATAACCCCTCTGTCCAGTCCCGCATTTGCCATGATATTAGGGACCGTCCCCAGCACATACGCCATGGTCACAAATGTGGTGATACCGGCCAGAATCTCGGTCCGCACCGTGGTTCCATGCTCTGCCAGGTGAAATTGCCTGTCAAGCCAGGTTCCGGATGCTCCTCTTTTAGCTGTACCTTCAGTTTCCTTTGACATGATTCATCCTCCTCTTGGTATTCTCTGGTGTAATTATCTCTGGTGCAGTTATCTCTATTGCAGTTATCTCCATTGCCGTTATCATTGGTGCGCGCTCTGTCACTCCGCCTTTAACGGCACGATTTTGCATGCCTTTACATCAATCAGTCCTTTATCCGTCAGCTTCAGGGCCGGACTGGCCGGCAGTGTCAGCGTACAGAAGGACATGATGGGGTTGTAATGCCTGTACCCCTGGCTTGTCATGGCCCTTCGGATCCCGGCAAGCTTTTCGCCCACTTCCCGGGCGGGGCGGTCCGACAGGATGCCTCCCACAGGAAGTGGCAGCTCTGCCTGTATCTTCCCCCCATCCGCCACAGCCATCCCGCCCTGCATCTCAATCACACGGTTGAGGGCAAGCTTCATGTCGGCAGGATTTGCCCCTGCCACCAGGACATTATGGCAGTCATGGGCATAGCTGGTGGCCACAGCCCCCTGCTTGTGGCAGTCTCCGGTTACCAATCCGTATCCCACTGCCTGACCGCCACCATACCGTTCAAACACAGCGGCCAGCAGACAGCCCGACCCTTCCCACTGGAGGAAGCCGTCCTTTACAGGCATCTTCCTGATTGTCTCCTTTGTCTTGGTGGAGCCATCCTGAATTTCCATGACACGGACCATAACCTTGCCGGAATCTGATTCCATGGGTACCGCAAACCGGCTCTGCTCCTGGAACTCCAGACGGATACTGTGGTAATAGGACTCCGGAAAGTGCATATCCCGGTCCGGCTCTGCGCCGGGCCGTTCTGTACCGGTCCGTTCTGTGCCGGGCCGTTCTGCCCCGTCCCGGCTCATGCTGCCCTGCCCAGTCCGGTCCTCTCCCCTGCTCCAAATACATTTCCCATTCTTATAAGTAGCCCCAACGGCAAATGCATCCAAATCACTGAGCAGCAGGAAATCCGCTATTTTCCCCGGAGCGATTGCCCCGCGGTCTAAAAGGTTTATCCGCCTTGCCGGGGTAAAGGAGGCGTTATAGACGGCCTGCTCTGCCGTCATGCCCAGCTCCATGGCTCTGCGGACCAGGGCGTCCAGATGGCCCTGGGTACAGAATGTGTCAGCCATCACATCGTCTGTCACAAAACAGAAATGCTCCTCCAGCCCATGCGCCCGGATGTAGTCCAGTACCTCCCTGCGCAGCATCTTTTCCTGGATTTCCATGAACATGCCATTGGCAAACCTCTGCTCCAGCTCTTCCATGCTGTGCTCCGTATGGTCCCCATTGATGCCCAGATACAGGAATCTGGCCAAATCCAGGTCCAGCAGCGCGGGACAATGGCCCTCAATGGGAAACATCCGGTCCTTTTCCCGAAGCCCTTTGAGAAACCGGGTGATCTCCAGCTGGTTTTCCCGTATAATGGTGCGGTAATTCATGACCTCTCCCACACAGGCCACCCAGGGATTTTCCTTCAGTCCCTCCATATCCTCACAGGTTATGATGCCTCCGGTGGTCTCCAGCTCAGGGGAGGTGGAGGGCACACAGCTTGGAATCCCGTAGAAGATATCAACCGGGCTGTTTTCCCCTGCCCTTATCATATCCAGCACGCCCTGCATTCCGTTCACATTGGCCATCTCATGGGGCTCGGACACAATGGTGGTGACGCCGCACTCCGCCAGCCTCCTGCAAAATGCCCCCGGCGTCAGCATGGAGCTCTCGATGTGCATATGTATGTCAATCAATCCGGGCACCATATACAGGCCCTCTGCGTCCACTGTACTGTCAGCCTCCACTGCGCCAGATCTGCGGGAATCTATGTATAAGAATTTCCCTCCCCGCACTGGCACATCTGCCGTCACAAACCTTTTAAAGTAGCTGTTATAGACCTTTGCTCCCCTCACGAGAAGATCCGCTCTCTCTGTTTCCATGGCGCCTCCATTCAGCAATATTGATGAAACCCTTGATTGTATATTATTTTTATTATACAATGTGCATAGGTAGGTGTCAAAGTCATAATAATCATCCAAGTCATGAATTATTTTCATCGGAGGTGCGTACATGATCTCAAAGGAAATCCGGTATATGCTGGCCATACGCAGGTACGGCAGCATCACAAAGGCGGCAGACTCCCTGTTCATTACCCAGTCTGCCCTGAGCAAGGCGGTAAAGAACATAGAGCATCAGCTGGGCTCCCCCCTGTTCAGCCGTATTGGCAATGACCTGATTCCAACCCATATCGGAAACCGCTATATGGATTATGCGGAAAAAATCTGCCAGATATGTTCTGACTGGAATTCGGAATGTGAGGATTTATTAGGCGAGGAAAAGGGGCAGCTGACCATAGCGGTGGCCCTGATGCGCGGCTCCTGCCTGCTGCCCGATGTGCTTGGCCCCTTTTATTCCCGTTACCCGGATGTACAGATTCACCTTCTGGAGGAATCACATTCCGTTGAAAAGCAGCTGATGCTCTCCCCCAATGTGGACTTTGCCATCTATAACTCCACGGCCACGGATCCCGCCCAGACGGCAGAATACCTGGGACAGGAGGAAATCGTTCTGGTGGCGGCCCCGGGCCATCCCCTGGCGGAAAAAGCCATGACCAGGGAAGGCTTTCGCCATCCCTGGGTGGATATGGCATATACAGAGCATGAACCCTACATTCTGCACCCCCGGGACCAGACAACGGGCTGTATATCCGCAGAGCTGTTTAAAAAGGCCGGCATAAACCCCACAGTCCTTTTATTTACCCGCAACAGCGATATCGCCATCCGGCTGGCTGCCTCCGGCACCGCCCTCTGCCTGGCCCCGGAATCCTATGTGAGAAAAATACACTTCGACCATCCCCCTCTGTGCTTCTCCGTGGGCGATCCCCCCACTGTGACCACGCTGTATGCGGTCTATCAGAAGGGCCGGTATATTCCGTCCTATGGCAGGTATTTTATCGAGCTGGTGAAGGAGCATTACCGGTAACGCAAAGGCCTGATTTCCTGCGGGCAATACCCGTCTGTCAGGAAACCAGGCCTTTCTTTTCTTTCTGAAATCAATTTTCTGTTATCGGGGACAGGTGCATCTACAGGCTCCCCTCAATGAGATCCCATATCTCATCCCTGCCCTGCTTTGTCTCTGCCGAAAAAGGAATGATGACGCCGTCCTTTTCCATTCCCAGTCCTTCCCGCACCATCTTCACATGCTTTTGTATCTGGCTGCGGTTAATCTTGTCCATCTTGGTGGCAATGATGACGGGATGGTATCCGTTAAAGATAATCCATTCATACATCAACTTGTCGTTGGCTGAGGGCTCATGGCGGATATCAATGAGCAGGAACACCATCTTGAGCATCTGGGAATTCCTGAGATACCGTTCGATCATCTTGCCCCATTTTTCCTTGACCTCAACCGCGATCTTGGCATAGCCGTACCCCGGCAGGTCCACGTAGTACAATGCCCCGTTGATGTTGTAAAAATTGATGGTCTGGGTCTTGCCCGGCTGCGAGGAGGTCCTTGCATAGGCTTTGCGGTTCATCAGCGCATTGATGAGGGATGATTTTCCCACATTGGACTTGCCCGCAAATGCAAACTCCGGCAGTGTATTTTCCGGCAGCTTGCTGGTCACGCCGCATACTGTCTCCAGATTCACGTCTCTAATTATCATATCTGTTTCTCCTAATTCCTATCCGCGCTCTAAACAAAGGCCTCCGAGACCACATCCTCCATGGCCTTCACATACACGATGTCCAGTCCTTTTGTGATTTCCTTGGACAACTCCGCCATATCCGGCCGGTTCTTGTCAGGTACCAGTACCTTCTCTATATGGGCCATCTTGGCTGCCAGTATCTTTTCTTTCAGTCCTCCGATGGGCAGGACCCGTCCCCGGAGGGTTATCTCCCCGGTCATGGCCACCTTGGCCTGGACGCTTTTACCTGTCACCGCGGACAGCATGGCTGTGGCCATGGTGATTCCCGCGGATGGTCCGTCCTTGGGCACCGCGCCCTCCGGGATATGGATGTGGAGATCGTGCTTCTCAAAATAATCGTCGGCAATCCCGTATTCCGGGCACACGGACCGCACATAGGTCAGGGCTGTCTGGGCGGATTCCTTCATCACATCACCCAGCTGCCCGGTCATCAGAAGGCTTCCCTTGCCCGGCATCACATTGACCTCTATCTGAAGGGTATCGCCCCCCACACTGGTCCAGGCCAGGCCGCGGACAATTCCGATTTCATCTTCCTCATTGGCATTTTCAAAGGTCACCTTTTCCTTGCCAAGGTATTTTTCCAGATTGCTCTCCGTAATCTTGATGGACTTTTTGTTATCCTCCAGGAACTGTCTGGCCGCCTTGCGGCAGACATCCCCGATGCGGCGCTCCAGATTCCTAACGCCCGCTTCCCTGGTGTAGTTGTGTATGATTTTTTCCAGGCTCTTATCGGAAAATGTAATCTGGCTGTCCTTCAGGCCGTTGCGCTCCATCTGCTTTGACACCAGGTAGTCCCTGGCTATGTGGAACTTCTCATTTTCCGTGTAGCTGTTGACCTCAATCAGTTCCATACGGTCCAGCAGGGGACCCGGTATGGTCTGGGTGGTGTTGGCCGTGGCAATAAACAGGACCTGGGACAGGTCAATGGGCAGTTCCACATAGTGGTCCCTGAATTTCACATTCTGTTCCCCGTCCAATACCTCCAAAAGCGCGGAGGAGGTATCGCCCTTGTAATCGCTGCTGACCTTGTCAATCTCATCCAGAAGCATCAGAGGATTGCTCACACTGGCCTGACGCATGCCTTCCACAATACGGCCGGGCATGGCGCCCACATAGGTTTTCCTGTGGCCCCTGATTTCCGCCTCGTCCCGGACACCGCCCAGGCTGATGCGCACGTATTTCTTATTCAGGGCTCTTGCCACGGACCGGGCAATGGATGTCTTGCCGGTTCCGGGAGGTCCCACCAGACAGATGATAGGACTGGTGCCCTTCTTGGTCAGGGCGCGGACAGCCAGATATTCCAGGATCCGCTCCTTTACCTGTTCCAGTCCGTAGTGGTCCTCGTTGAGTATCTTCTCGGCATGTTTGATGTCGTCATTGTCCTTGGACATCTTCTTCCAGGGCAGGTCCAGCAGGGTTTCCACATAGGTGCGCAGCACATTGGCCTCCTGGCTTCCGGCCGGCATATTGCGGAAACGCTCAATCTCCTTGTGGAGCTTTTCCTTTACCTCCTTGTCAGCCTTCAGCGCGTCCAGCCTCTTCTGGTATTCGTCTGCGTCCGACACAGCGTCCTCTCCCAGCTCCTGGCGGATGACCTTCATCTGCTCCCTGAGGATGTATTCCTTCTGGTTCTGGTCGATATTGGCCTTTACCTTTTCCTGGAATTCCTTCTTAATCCTGTATATCTCCATCTCAGTCAGCAGGGTATGCATCACCACCTCATACCTGGCTGACAGAGAGCTGTTCTCCAGCACGGTCTGGCGGATGGTATAATCCCATGGCAGCTGAATGGCAATCTGGTCCAGCATCTCATTCAGATCTGTAATGATCAGCAGATTGGGCAGAATCTCCTTCGTAATCTTGGAATTAACCCTTCCATATTCTTCCAGCTTGTCCTTCACAATGCGCAGCATGGCCTCCTGAGTCAGGCTGTCCAAATCCTCCTCCTCCATTTCTATGAAGGCAATCTCGCCCATCATGGCCGGTTCCTCGGTATCCAGGCACAGAAGCTCAGCGCGCTCCAGCCCTTCCACCAGCACGCGTACCACCTTGCCCGGCAGTTTCACCAGCTGCTTCACCACTGCCACAGTACCCACCTGGAACAAATCCCCCTGCTCCGGCTCCACGATTTCAGGATGTTTCTGGGCCACAAGGAACAGTTTCTGGTCTCCCACCATGGCCCGCTCCACGGCGGCCACTGATTTCGGCCTGTTTATATCAAAATGCAATACCATACCCGGAAGTATGGTCAGCC
>JAJQEA010000029.1 GCA_021201905.1 Clostridia bacterium | reverse complement strand
TCTGATCCCTGGTTGATTTGTAGGACGCTGCCGCCCGGCTCATTCTGAGCTTCGGACATTTCGGCCAGATTTTCCTCTGCTGGTTCCGATACAATTTCTTCTGCCCCAACCGCGTTTTCCACTTCCTGTTCTGATACTTCTGTCCTTTGATTGGATTCTGCCGTGTGGCCGGCCTCATCCTCCGCCAGGATTACTTCCTCAGACATTCCGGCCGATACCTCTGTCTCCTGCACGGCCTCCACCCTTTCCGCAGCATGTTTTAAAGCGGACTCCTGAATTCCGTTCTGTTTTCCGGCAGCCCCCATCTGACGCGCCTCTGCCGGAGAGCTGCTGAGTACAGGGCCGTCCCCGCCTTCCGCTGCCGTTTCCCCAGATCGCAGCTCCTGATTCAGTTCTTCCACTTTTCTATGTATCTGCGCCTCCGCATCACCCACCTTGCTGGAGGTCACATCCGCCAGCTCCACTTCCGCTGCATGGGCCACCGCATCCTCCCAGATGGTTGTATATGCCCGCCATGTATCCCCCTGTTCGTGTATGGTCAGGCCGTAGCACTGGTCCATGCTGCAGCCGGAATCAGCGGCATTTTCCACATTTACCACGGCGCGGAACTCACCGCCTCCGCTTCGGATAAATATACTGCCCAGCAAAATCTCCTTTCCCGGAGCCAGCAGATAAACCCCCAGGTCGCTGCTTCCAACGTAAACCTTCTTTACATTTACGCTGAGTTTGCACTGCCCATTCCGGGATTCCAGTTTGGCAAACCCGATATTCTTTCCTTTTACCTCACCTTCATAGGCGTAGATATAAGATATCAATCTCCGATAATTGGTCATACTTTCACTCCTCGCACCCATAATATGCAGCTGCCCTGAACACGGCCTATCTGCTTTTATAAATATTTTATGCATTTACCCCTTGAAAGTATGTTAGGAAAATGTTATCCTATATTTAAAGATTAATAAAAATTTTTTCCAAAACAGTGACCCTCTGGAAATCCGGGGCACCGCAACTACTAATAATGTATGGAAAGGTGGCAATTATTATGAAAATCTACAAAGCAAAAGATTACGATGAATTAAGCCGCAAGGCAGCCAGCATCATCGCTTCCCAGGTACTGATGAAGCCTGACTGTGTCCTTGGCTTGGCAACCGGTTCCACTCCAATCGGCACTTACAAGCAGCTGATTGAATGGTACAACAAAGGCGATTTGGATTTCTCCAGTGTAAAGAGCGTGAACCTGGATGAATACAGAGGTCTTACCAGGGACAATGACCAGAGCTGCTACTACTTCATGTACAACAATCTTTTCAAGCACATTAACATCAACATGGATTGTACCAATGTGCCCGACGGCACCCAGCCTGACAGCGATAAGGAATGCTCCCGCTATGAGGACGTGATTAAGAGCCTGGGCGGTATTGACCTGCAGCTTCTGGGCCTGGGACATAACGGCCATATCGGTTTTAACGAGCCGGACGAGGAGTTTGCCAAGACCACGCACTGTGTGGATCTGACCCAGAGCACCATCGAGGCTAATAAGCGTTTCTTTGCTTCCATTGACGAGGTTCCGAAGCAGGCTTATACCATGGGTATCGGAACCATTATGAAGGCTAAGAAAATTCTTCTGGTTGTCAGCGGCTCTGACAAGGCTCAGATTCTCCATGATGTGCTCTGCGGTCCTGTAACTCCTCATGTTCCTGCCTCCGTACTCCAGCTCCACAACGATGTAATCGTTGTTGCAGACGAGGCAGCCATGGCTAAATTATAGAATCAGCTCTGCTTATTACCGGTTTTCTTATTACCGGCCTGTTTATCACCGGCATACTTAATAAAGATATTTTATCATCGAAACTCTTATATAAAAAAACCATGCCCCTTTTTCCAACCGGAAAGAGACATGGTTTTTTTAACTTCATATTAAACTTCATATTAAACTTCACATCACATATCAGCAAAGCTTAAGACGGCTGTTTCCGGCCCGCCTACTCCCGGACCATATCTTCCCGCCTCTGCTCCTGAGCCATCTTATTCCGTGACAGCTTCATGCATCCCAGGGCTGCCACCAATGTAAATGCCATGGATACCGCACAGACAGGCCAGATAATACTGTAGTTTTTCGTAATATCATAGAGCAGGGATACCAGCAGTGTTCCCACCACACCGCCAAACCGGTTCACGGAAACCACCATTCCGTAAATAGGGCCGTAATCCCTGTTTCCGAATATTTTGCTGGTAAGAAGAGTTGGCATGATAGAAGTAATGCCGGACGCAAGCCCGTAAGCCACAATCATCATGTAAAATGCTATCTGGTTCCTGGCGAACATAAATCCCACAAATGCCAGGATCCCCACACCGCATACATAAACCGTAGCGGTTTTCTCACCAAACCGGTCCGTCACATGTCCCAAAACCAGTTTTCCAATAATTCCCACTGCCATGTAACCGGACACTGCTTTAGCTGCCACGGCAGAGCCGTAGCCGATATCGGTGAGATACACCGGCAGCTGCAATGCTGCCCCGGTAGCAAAGGTCATGCAGAAAATTGCCAGCAAAAACACATAGAGGATAGGGGAACGTCTGGCCTCAGCGGCTGTCATGCCTGTTACCTGCGCATCTTCCTGGTTCCGGGTTCCCTGTTTCTGGGTCTCCTGCTTCTGGGTTCCCTGAGTCCCGTTATCGCCCTTTGCTCCGTTTGCAGCGGCATTTTCAGCCCCATAAGGCCGCAGGCCCACGTCCTTTGGCGTGGACCGGACCACCAGGTATGTGACAGGTACCACGATGACCAGCATGATTAATCCCATGGCCCGGTCTGAAAACCGCCAGCCGTATGTACTTATGAGACGCTCCACCACGGGGCTGAAGATCACTCCGCCGATGCTGGTTCCAATGGCAGCAACGCTGATGGCAAACCCGCGTTTTTCCTTAAACCAGATGGTAAGCAGCATGGATATGGGCAGCAGCGTACTGCCCGTAAAGAACACGCCCTTGATAAAGGCCAGTACCAGGATTCCCCATATATTAGGCATCAGTGAACGGCCTATGGTACACAGCGCGGTTACGGCCACACAACCGGGAAGCAGCTTCCTGGCTCCGTGTTTCTTATACAATTTCCCCCAGTATGGCGCTGTCAGGACGGCCCCTACCGTAATGCATACACTCTGTAAAGACAACAGTGACCTTGGCACCTGCAAATCGTTGTACATCGGCACGATATACAGGGAACTTATCTGCATGACCAGCGCCTGCACAACTACATTAATTAAAATACATATGCCCAGTATGTACCATGCATAGTGGACTTTTTTCTTCTCATTACCCATCATCTTTTCTCCTTTATCATTACAACCAGCCATATGTTACACGGGGATCTTACGGCTCTTACGCATGTTCCCGCAGCCACCATTCGGCAGCCTGGGCATACGCAGCAGCCCCCAGGGGCAGGCAGGCTTCGTTGAACCTTACCTTCGGATGATGCTGTCCGTATTCCACATCCTTTGAGACTGCCGCTCCCAGAACAATGAAGGAGGACGGAACCTTATCCGCAATAAAAGCAAAATCTTCGGAACCGGGAAATGATTTGCGCAAAAGCCTAAGCTGTTTTTCCTGGAAAATGCCGCCCAGGGCATTGTATACAGTCAGGGCAACTCCTTCATCCGCCACCAGGGGGATGGCATAGTTCTCATCCAGAATCACTTCGGCCTGAGCCCTGAATGCCTTTGCCACTGACTCTGAAATCTCTTTCATCCTTTCTATGACCGTCTCCCGTATTTCTTTGGAATAGGTACGGATGGTTCCCTGCATCTCAACCTCATTGGGGATGACATTGAAGGTGGAGCCTCCATGGATGGAGCCAATGGTCAGGACGCCCACCTCCCCTGCCTTGATTTCCCTGGCCTGGAGCTCCTGGAGCGCGATGTGGATATGGGCGGCCGCATTGATGGGGTCCACCCCCTTATTGGGAGTTGATCCATGGGTTCCATGCCCCTTCACCCGGATGGTAAATAAGTCGGAGGACGCACAGGCCGGTCCCTGGAATATCAGGAATGCCCCTGCGGGCACCACGGAATTCACATGGATGCAGAGCGCCGCGTCCACTTTTGGATCCTCCAGGACGCCTGCTTCCAGCATATTGCGGGCTCCCTGCATGTTTTCCTCCCCCGGCTGAAACAAAAGCTTTATTGTTCCCTCCAGGGCCTCCTCGTTCTCCTTCAGCATCCTGGCAGCCCCCAACAGCATGGAGGTATGCAGGTCATGGCCGCAGCAATGGGCAACTCCCGGATTCCCGGATGCAAATTCCAGCCCGCTCTCCTCCTGCATGGGCAGGGCGTCCATATCAGCCCGCAGAAGGAATACCTTGCCTCCGTCTTTCCCGGCGCCCTTACCCACGGTTGCTGTGACTCCGTTTTGGCCTATGTCCCTGGGTGCATATCCCATTTCCTCCAGCTTCCTCTTAACGTACGCCGCCGTCTTTTCCACGTCCATACCGGCCTCCGGGTTGTGATGGATGTGCCTTCTGTTTTCCGTGATTTCAGGTATCAGCTCTTTTGCCCTCTCCAAATAATTCACTGTATCGCCCTCCTGTATATTTATTATACTATTTAATATTTATTATATATTTTATTTATTAAATGTCAATAATTTTATTTAATAAATAGTAAAACAAATCTTGAATTATTTCCTCTTCATTGTTATAATTGGATAAAAGGGGGATTTTATCTTATGAGCTACAGACTTGCGCTTATATCCACAGAAGAACATTGCAGTTACATCAAAGGTATCCTGAACGGACAGACGGCTGACTGCAATATTGATTATATATATTACCATTCATTTCGGGAGCTTCCTGACCTATACCGGCAGATTGAACCAAATTACGATGCATTCTGCACCACAGGGGCATTTGCCAGGGAAACCCTTATCAAGTCCCGGACCAACCAGCAGAAGCAGATATTTACCATTTCCGAAAAATCCACGGAAATCTACCGGGAGCTGCTGACGCTGATCAACGAGAACCGGGATACGGACCTGACCCGCGTCATGTTCGACTACTCCTTCTGCATTCCCAATATGTATTTCAAGTCCGCCAACCGGTATCTGGAGAAAGAAATCCAGCACGAAAAGATGCATGCCTCCATATTGAAGAACATGACTCTGGATGAACTGCTGGATACAGATGAGACAATCATCACCAACGCGGCGGCGGCCTGGAAGCAGGGACAGTTTGACCTGGTGCTGTGCCATTTCAGCACTGCCTATCCCAAACTGAGAGAGGCGGAGATTCCCTGCAAGTTCATCTATCCTGCCCCGGATAATGTGACGGACACCATCATGAGAATCGTGGACAGCCTGGATATGGAACAGCTCAATAACAACCTGCCCGGCATTATCTACCTGTCCTCCCCGGACATTAACAGCAGTTCCGCGGATGAGATCACACCTGAAAGCGTGAACCTGCAGAAGTGTCTCCTGGACTTTAACCGGGAGAATACCACCGGCTTCCTGTTAAAAAAAACATTACAGGGATTTGAAATCTATACCACCCAGCAGGTGCTTGAACGGATTACGGAACATTTCACGGTCTGCCAGCTGCGCAGGTATATAGAAAGCAGCCTTGGCATAAATGTCCACATCGGCTATGGTATCGGCGTCAACGTAATGCTGGCCCGTTCCCACGCCATTGACGCGTGCAGCATGTCGTCCAAGAGCGGCAGGAGTCATGTAATCACAAAGGACGGCAGTTATATCGGTCCCCTGGGGGCGCAGGATGTCCAGGAGGAAGGGGACCCGGTATCCCAGAAGGTGCTGCAGATTGCCAGAGCCACCGGACTTTCCATTTCCACGTTGCAGAGAATCAGCTCTGCCCTGGAACTGATTGGGTCCAGGGAGATCACGACCCAAGAGCTGGCCGGTACCTTACAGGTCACGGTGGCCAACACCAACCGCTTTCTCAACGCCCTTCAGCAGAATGGCTTTGCCCAGATTGTAGGTAAAAAAAAGTCCCTGATGAAGGGACGTCCCAGCCGCATTTACCGTCTGGAGCTGTAAATGCCTGATACAGGTAAAAAAAGAGGCGTCTGCCCTCAAGTGGAATCTCCACTTACGGGCAGCCGCCTCTTTTACTTATTTATTCAACAGACTCATGGTCTGCATTATAGGTGAGATAATCACTGTCTCCCTGTTTAATGTCATCGCCTTCATAGTTGGCGCCGTTCACCTTAAGCTTAAGCTTGGACAGCTCAAAGTTTTCCGTGAAGGTATTACCAAGCTCCGTGAGGAACATTTTATCGGAACAGCCCTCTGCGCTCTCAGCCCGGCTTAAGTCCAGGGTTCCCACCGCGTTCTCATCCTTGCCCTCAATGTCAAAGCTGAGAACCTCTGTGCCGTCAGTCAGCACGCCGTATTCAATCAGCTTGTCTACCAGAAGCTGTGCGTCCAGTCCTTCCGTATCAAGGGAGTCCATATCCTGGACCAGGCTTCCCCCGCCGCCGTGATATACGGAAATCACAGCAACCGGCATAACGTTGGGATCCGGAACTTTATCGCTGGCTCCGCCTGTGCTCGGCGGCACCATGTTCTCCTGGGATTTAGCCGCTGTAGCAGCAGTGGTTTCTTTTTTCTGTTTTTCAGTGGTAGGTGTGCAGGCTGCCAGGGATACTGCCATCAGGACGGTCATAGCACCAATCAACCATTTTTTCATAACTGTAAAGCCTCCTTAAATAATCCTCTTAAAAACTTCTGAACCAGGTGTTGAGCTTTGTCAGCGCCATTACCAGGGCCTCCAGCTCTTCCTCTGTCAGTTCTTTTACTACGCTGTCTATCATCTGTTCATGGAACTTCTTATGATGATGATACGCCTTAACTCCTTTTTCTGAAAGGGATATGAATACGACCCTGCGGTCCTCACTGCTGCGGTTACGGACTACATAACCCTTTTTCACCAGGCTGTTCACGGATATAGTCAATGTTCCCACCGTGACCGACAGTTCCCGGGCAATGGATGACATGTTCTTTGGCCTGTCTATGCCGATGGCGTCTATGACATGCATATCATTATTGGTAATATCACTAAACTCCGAGGTGATAATCGCCTTCTGCTCTATATCATTGACATCGCGGAACAGGCTAACCAAAACTTCATTCAGCGTCTCGTAAGCTCCCACGTTTCTCCCTTTCACTTTCTGCTTCAAAAGCTTCTTACTGATTGTACAGTATTTTAAGTGTTCGCACAACCCCCTAAATCCTTATAAAATTCTTAAAAGGTTGTGATTTTTTTGTTTCATTTACATTTTTATCCAAATTCACTTTTTAAATACAAGACGCGAAAATGTTTCTCCCCGTTCCTCAAAATTCCGGAAGATGCCATAGCTGGCAGCAGCCGGGGACAGCACGCAGCTCGTACCGGGTCTTGTTATCTGACGCGCCCGTTTTACCCCGTCCTCCAGATGCTCCGCCAGTATAAGTCTGGCCCTGTTCTTAAATTCAGGATAATATTTATGTATCTCCTGATATATCCTCTTGCCCGTGGCCTCCATCAGAATGATATGGGGCACCGCGCATTCTGACAGGTACTCAATCAGCTCCCTGTAGTCGATTCCCCTGTCCATGCCGCCTATGAGCACTGTATCCGTATCCTTCAGCGTCCTAAGGGCCTGAATGGTGGTATCGCAAATCGTGGAGATGGAATCGTCGTAATATTTCACGCCATCCCGCTCCCCAATATACTGAAGCCGGTGGGGAAGGGGTTCATACGTCTTAAGCCCCTGAGCAAAAACCTGGTCATCCATTCCCAGTATGCTGTACACACCATAGGCCACGCCGATGTCAAAATAATTATGCTGTCCCAGCAGCTTAATCTCATCCGTGGGTATGCAAAATTTCCTTCCCCGGAAATGGACCCAGGTGCCGTCCTGTTCCTGAACCACATCCAGCTCTTTGTCGCTGCCGTCCATGCCCGCCCTTATCAGCTCAGAGGGACAAGTTCCCTCCGGGGGCAGGCACTGCACGTTGCAGATTAGGATATCATCCTGACGCTGGTTCTTGAAAATGTGGTGCTTTGCCTCCACATACTTATCCATGGTGCCGTAATGGTCCAGATGCTCCTCATGGATGTTCACCAGAATTCCTATATGGGGCGAGACCGTCATATATTCCAGCTGATGGCAGGAAAGCTCAAACACAATCATGGTGTCCGGCTTCACTTCCTCCATGTGGTCCAGGGCCGGTATGCCTATATTTCCCACCAGAAGAGCGTCCATGCCCGCCTGCCTGAGCAGGTGGTACAGGAGGGTCGTAACCGTACTCTTGCCCTTGGTTCCCGTGATTCCGATAATCTGATCCCGGAAGCACTGGAAAAATACCTCGGTCTGGGACAATATACTGCATTTGTATTCATTTTCGGGCCGCTCCAGGACAATGCCGGGACTTTTAAATACAACATCATAGTCATCCATACACTTCTGGTAATCCGGGCCGGTATGCCACACCGTACCGTCCTCCGGCGCGGCAGCCGGAGCCTTTAAATCTGCTATATCCAGGACCTCATATGTTCCCAGCCGCCTGAGGACATTCCAGGTGGACTGTCCTTCCCTGCCATAGCCCAGAAGCAGTATGCGCTTCCCCTTAATCCAGGGCTCTATCTTCTCAATCACGTTCATTCTCCTTATAAGCCGCCTGCACAGTATTTCCTCACCAGCCGCGCCAGGTCATCCGGAACCAGGTTATTCCCGTCAAAATAAGATGAGTACAGGTCCCCTCTGGCTTCACAGGTCCGGTACAAGTCCGTGGTTTTATAATAGGAAAGAAGACGGGGCAGCGTTTGGCCCGCTTCCTCCAGCCCTTTGATGGTAAGCACAATGGCTGTATTTATTTCATCGCGGCTGCCCACACACTCAAAGGGCTTCTCCTCCTCTATCCCAATGAGCTGGTCCAGGGTTTCCTTCATGTCCCAGTCCTCCAGCATGTTCCTGCCAAAGATATCCACGACCTCCTGCGGCGCAAGAAAGGGCGACAGAATCAGATACACAAACAGGCACTTGGGGCAGTGTCCGCACCAGGAGTCAGTCTTGCTCCCGGCATTGCAGCTGCGGAATATGCCGTGGTACTGCTTCTGACCCGCAAAATACCTGGCAATCTGGAATTCGCTCAAAGGCCGCAGCAGACTGAAGTAGTATGCGCTCCCCTTCAGATATGTGGTCTGATAATAATGGAAATCCTCCTCAAACTTAAAGCTCTTGGAATACTGATGGTTTACCGTGCTCCCCTGGACCGTGCTCTCGTTGGCACTGGATTCATTGGACAGGGCCACCATGGACAGGCCGTGCATCCTGGCCGCTATGATGCTGGAAAATGCCACCAGCGCGGAAAACGGCGTATGCCCGTTCAGATAACCCTGCCGGTTGAGCTCCAGCATATTGGGGTCCAGGGTACGCTTTGCGCTTATAACATGGGCCCCGTCCAGGCCCGCCACCTGGGTGGTGTGTATGGTGGCTCCCCTGGGGTTGATGATGTAGGCGTAGATGGACTTTCCCGCCAAGCGCAGAAGCTCCAGCGTCACAGCGGAATCCTTTCCTCCTCCTATGGGAACCAGGACGCCGCCGGATACAGCCGGTATGTCACAT
>JAJQEA010000238.1 GCA_021201905.1 Clostridia bacterium | reverse complement strand
AAGAAGCCGCGGCTGCTTATGCGGTACAGAGAGGTTCTTTTGAACTGCGCGTTGCAAAAGGCGAGCTATCCTAAGTGCCTCCCCTTGTCATGACCATTGTCACGCAATACCCCGATATACAGTTTGAGTATACCGGCGGCTTTCATTATATTCCTCCACGCGAGGATTCCCCGGGAACCAATATGAACGTATCAATATAGGAGTTATGAAACTTATGAAAATACAGACTGATTATTATGGAGAGGTGGAATATAACCAGGAGGATCTGGTTACCATCAACGAAGGCTTTTTCGGCTTTCCCAACCTGAAATACTATCTTCCGATTTGTCTCAGCGAAGACGAGGGTTCCCTGATTCTGATGCAATCCACGGAACAGCCGGAGGTCGCCTTTGTGGTCATCAATCCCGCATTCCTGTCTCCGGACTATAACCCCATTGTTTCCCAGGAAGAGCTCTCCTGCTTGGATGTGTCGGACAGTGGGGAGCTCTCTTACTATGCGTTATGTGTAATACGAAATAACTACCTTGAGAATACAGTCAATATGAAATGTCCTCTTGCAATCAATCCCCAGACACGGAGCGGAAAGCAGGTCGTCCTTGAAAATCCCGACTATGGCTACCGCCATGAGATAAGTTCCTTTCCAGGCATGGCAGAGCCGCCAAATACAAATGACAGGAGTGATGGGAATGCTGATACTGCGGAGAAAAAAGAATGAGAGCATCCTGATTGGTGATGACATACGGATTACGATTACGGACTGCGCTTCCAGCGGGGTCCGCATTGCAATCGAGGCGCCAAAGCAGATTTCTGTTGTCCGTGAAGAACTGTATGAAGCAGAGAGGATGAACAAGGCCTCCCTTGCTCCTGAAAAAAGTTCGGTCCGGTCCCTTCAGGACGCTTTGCGTCAGCATCTTGTCAATCATGATACATGATGAGCTGGAAAGCCATGATTTCCAGCTCTTTTTCATCTTAAATTACTCATATGTATCCTTATCCTTGACCTTCCCGGCCAGAAGACCGGCCAGAAGCCGTATTCCACGGCGGGTCCAGTAAACAGGCAGCAGCACCGGCACCTTTTCCAGAAAGGGATAGATGGCGCACATATATCTAAATTCCGGGAAAAGCCAGCGCAGTCTCCTTGTGAACGCCGCCCTGTACCCCGCAAGCCGCTCTAAGAAGATAGCCCGCTTGTCATTTCGTCTCTCCTTATCAATATCCTGCTTTATCAAGGACGCCAGACGCAGGGCCTGGTGGTCTGTCTCCCGGGTGATTGCCCCTCTACTGAGGATCCGGTTCTCCAGCACATCATATACTCCCATATCATCGGGCTGTCCCTCTCCCAGGATATCCTCCTTTGAACCAAACCACATATAGGCAATATGCAGGATTTTTTCAGCCAGTCCATCCATCTGGAACTCTTTCAGCCTGTTGGTGATATATTCCCGGTTCATTTCCTCTCTTCAGGTCTTGTGGTATAGATACAGGTCCAGGACTTCCCTGATTAAAAGTTCATCTTCCGCATAGTGGTATGCTGCCTGGGCCGCCATAAAAACATAGCGGTTCTCAATGGAAATGGTCCTCACATGCTGGGAGGAATTCCGTATGAAGGCTGTCTCCATAATGCGCTGCATCCCCTTCCCGTAAGGCCGCGTACGAAATGGAAATTGATGGTACAGCTCCACACAAAAGCCGGAGGAGCGCCTCATGTGTTCCCCATACCCCTTGTAAACACATTCTGTTTCATATCCCAAATCCACCAGATACCCCTTGGCCAAGGAATAGTTCTCCTCGTCAAGCTTAAGCCTCAACGGGTTATTGGCAGACATCTCCTGTATCTGGTACAGGAGGCGTATCCTGCTTGTGGTTAAAATGGTACACGGGATCCCCATCATATCCAGAAGCGTCAGTATCTCCCGCTCAGCGTCCTCCGATATGTCACTGTAAAAAAGCACCTCCTGATACCGCCCAAAAAACCGTTCCATTCAACGTTCCGGTACCTTCTCTCCATTCCCAAGAATTCCCAGATAAACTATATTGGCAATCTTGTGGTAATCTGCCGTCCTGTACATATGCTCCCAGTCAATCCTGCTGTGTATGGCCTTAAGGTCATCCTGACGCACGATACCGCCTACCAGATTCACAAGAAAACGTCCCTCAAATATTAACCGATCCATATATCTCTCCTATCGCAGTGACCTAATTCAAAGAAAGCTGCACATAGAGTATGTACAGCTTTGCCAAACACATTTCTTTATGCCAGGGTATTAAACAGCAGACCCACCGTATAGTAATTGGTAATGTTGTATGGCCCGCTTCTGGCAAAATTGGACAGATACCTGTAATTGGCCGAAGATGCATCCTGCCCCTTGCTGCTGCCGGCAGCAGCAAGGTCACGGTCCACAATCCTCTGAACCGGGTCGGACAGGGCTGACTCCGCCCGTCTGGCCGCCTTTTCCCCTATGCCGAACTGCCCGCCCAGCAGGGACTTTGTGCCTTCTAAATCCGTCTCCAGGGCGTGCTTTAAGGCATCTTTGTCTAATTCAAGTTTCCCGTCCTTATTGTAGGTGATTCCCGCCGCCTTCAGGGTCTTGTCATCCGCCATCCCCCGTCCAAAGGACGCCAGGTGTGAAGCTGCCCCGGTTCCCCTGTCCGCGTTGTCCTTCAAAAATCCGGATACATCGTTGTAGCCTGCCACCAGGTCTTCCACAGCCGAAACAACGGCATCCTCATCGATCCCGGTGTAAACCCTGGCCTGGCCGGTGCCCTTTAACTCCGCCTCAATCCTGCCGTAATCCAGGCTGACTTTGTTGGAATCAGAGCGCAGGGTCCTGGTGGTCCCGTTTTCAGTCACCGAATAGACGGCGTCCTGGGCCCGGACAGCAGCATTTTCAAGGCCGGACGCTGCCCCGGTGGTTCCGCTGACCGTAAATCCGCCTGCTTCCCCTTCCCTGCCGGATGAAAGCACCAGGGACGCCCTTCCGTCCACATTGGATACGGATGCGCGGACGCCTGCGCCGGACTGGGCGTTGATTGACTCTGCCGCTTCCTGATACATCTGATGATAGGTCTTGGCAGTCCCATTATCATTGATACTGCTTATGGACACAGACGCCCTATTGCCGTCAGGACCCGTAATCTCAAAGTCCATGTCCGCCCCCGCATCCACCTGCTCCTGGGAATAGTGGGCCGCGCTGGCATTCTGCTGCGTCTGGGCTAGTGACTGGACATCCAGGGTGATATCCGTATCCCCTTTCAGCCTGTAGGTTCCTGTAGCCACGGCCACGGAACTGTCCGTTGTGGCTGCCTGATAATCATTCCATACATTCTTGCTGCTGCCCTGGGTAAGTCTGGCAGCCGATGTCTCCAGTCCGGTAAGCTTTGACTGATAGCTCTTCAGAAAATTCTGTATATCCTCATAAGCAGCCTTAGACGAAGACGTGGCCGAATCCACTTTTTTTACCGGGCTTACGGCCTGATAACCGGAAGAACGTCCTGTGCCTGAGAGCCGGAGCAGATTGAGCATGCTCTGATACTGGTAATTACTGCCGGATATACCGTTAACAATCATGGCGATTCCTCCTTTCCTCATTTATTAGATGCATAGTAAGACCGCCCGCCTCCAACACTTTGGTTCAGGCGCCGATCCGCCTCCCTCACCTGTTTTAACAGTGAAACAGTCTTACTGCGTATCTCTAAAATCTTTCCCTCCTCAAATCCCTCGGGCCGGCCCGTTTCAAGGAATTCCTGGGACATCAGCCTTTGGACCTGTTCTGCTTCCTCCGGCCCCTGTTCCGCCATCAGCCATATCTGTTCCCCGGCCGCTTCAATTCTGGCCATCTCATCGGCCCGCATCTGAAGAAGAAGTCCAATGGATATCTGGTCATTTCTTGAGGCTGACTCCAGAAGCTCTCCTGTTAGCCTTTTCATTTCCTGCATCCCATTTAAACGTCTCTGAAGCAGGAACATGATCTGTTCCAAATCAAGTGCCATATTATCTCCTAACCCAGGATTCCCCCTGCTCTGGACCATATGGGTGTCCTTTGTCTTTAAGCTGGCCTGGTCAAAAGCGTCCCTGAGTTCGGAAAGGATATGGCGGATTCTTCCTATCTCCGCCTTTTCCCGCTCCCGTCCGGCCTTAATCCTGCTGATATCATAAATCAGATAGTTGTATATGCGCCTTAAATCCCGGCTGATTGGCTGCTGCATGTCCAGTATATCAATCAGATACCGGACAATACGTGACGTGCGCAAAAGGGAATCCTCAAATATCCCGTATTCCTTATCCTCCAGCGCATACTCCGCTTTTGACAGGCGCCGGATCGCCTCCTCGTACAGCAGCAGCAGCAATTCCGGTCCGCTCATGGAGTATATGCTGTTCTCTTTATATTTTTGATAACCGTTCATTCTATTTCCTTCCCTGACAGATGTGACATGCCTGCCATCACGCCTGGAACTGGGACAGATAGCTGGCCTGGCTATTCATCTGGTTAATCAATGTCTCCATGGTGGTAAACTGGCTGATGTAACGGTCCTGTTCACTGGCAAGCCTTGCGTTCAGCGTATCCAGGTCCTGCTGCATCTGTTTTAATTGTTTATAAATCTGGTTGTTCATGACTGAGAGCGGTATTTTCTCAGAACCGGCCTCCTCAATCAGGCGTCCATAGGAATTGCCGTTCCTGTTGGCATATTTGGTGGCATAGGGGATCAGGGTATCCTCAATGATACTGGCCAGCCCCTTCTTCACATCCCCGCCGCCGGTAAAGATATTGGATACCTTTTCAGGGTCGCTGGTCATGGCGGCCTTGAACTTGGCCTCGTCAAAGGTGATAGTGCCCCCGTCCAGGTAATCATCGGAAATGGTAAGGCCCATTTCCTCCAGATCCTTGTAGTTGACGCCGCTGGCCATCAGACTTGTCAGTACCCCCTGCATATCCATGTTCAGCGCCCGCATGGTGGCATCATTGTAGAGCAGTCCCTGTTTTGCCTTCTTCTCCCAGTTCTCAATGGATTTTTCCGACATTTCTTCCTGCTGCTCTTCGGACAAGGGGCCGTAGGATTTGTCCGGCCTGGTGGTAACCTGGGTGTTGATTTCCTTAATCATCTCGTTGTATTCTTCGATGAACTTCTTCACAATCTCGGTCACGCCGTCCACATCGGCTTGGGCGCTGAAGGTGACGGCCTGGGTCCTGTCGGGCTCCATAACTCCGTTTACCTCCTTATAGCCAAACTCCTGGGATACCGTAACCCTCAGTCCCTCCAGGTCAAAGGTGTTAGAGGAGCTCTCAATCGTCGTATTGACTCCGTTGCCGTAGCTTACCTCAATCTCAGCATTCTTTCCGGGGGTAAATGTTCCGCCAAATAATACATTGGCAACTTCATTAGGTGATCCATCAGCTTTATCTGAGTCTAAATCAATCTGTCTGCCCTTACCCGTCTCAGAGGACACCAGTACGAACTGGTTTGTGCTGCTGAGGAAGGATGCCTTGACCCCTACATCTTTATTATTGTTTATCTTATCAATCATATCTTGTAGACTTGTGTTAGCAGTGACACCGGCAATTTTTACACCATTAATCACCAGGCCGTCTGACTCCAGGGACTCAAGGAATTGTGTCCGCTTCGCCTCTGCATCAGGCTCATCGTCTGTAATAAGCTTATCTATATTATCCCTGATGCTCCCTTCCAGGTTCAGCTTATTGCTGGCCCCCTTCTGTATGCCCAGGACATTCCTGACTTCGGCGCTGTCGGAGTTAATTGTAAGAGTCTGGTTGGGTGAAGCGTTGCTTCCTAAACCAAAGTACAATGGATCGTCAAAAATCGGGTTTCCGTCGTCCCCAAGGACCGGATTCCCATCCTCATCGAGACGCGTGCCTCCATACACTTTAATATTATCCGTACCAAATGCCTGGTTCAGTCTGCCTTGTATGATATCTCTTAATTCATCTAAATCCGAGAAAGAGTCGCTGCTTTTAACCAGCTCCACCTGCTTCGTCTGTCCGCCAAAGCTGATTGTGAGTTTTTTCCCTGTAAGATACTGGGTCATGGTCTGTTTATTTACATAGGTGGTATTAAAATTTTTCTGGTTTGCATTCAATTCATTCAGACTAATTCCATCTGAAACCGTCTTGTCGCTCCCGTTCGCATTTTGGGGATTAAATCCCAGGGCGGTGAGGGCACTTGAACTGGAATTGATGATCAGGTTAGTGCTTGTCCCTGCTTTGGCCTGTAATTGCATTTTGCCGTCTGCATATACGAATTCCATCACATCCGAAATAGCATCATCTCCTGACTGTATACCGGACTGAGACAATGCCTTGTTTAACTGCATGGCCAGTTTTTCTCCGCCCGTCATGGTTACTCCATCCACTTCCACCACATCATCCAGTTCTATGGTATAGTCAATGGGTACGGTTATATCCCTGCCGTCTGCATCCTTATCCATATAGGAAGGCGGAAAGGTAAATATACCTGCTGACTGGTACTGGTCCCCACTATATGTCCCAAACCTCAGCTGTCTTCCCTGCAGCAGAGAACTTTTATACACAGAATTAGTAAGGCTGTCCCCGGTTATATTTGTATTGATTGATGAAGTGCCTTTTACAGCAGACTGAAGGGTTGAAGAACTGGCCAGCTGCTTCACCCCCAGTATGGACAGATAATCCAACATATTGGATGACCCTGTGGCCGTTACAAACTTCGTGATATCCGAATCCCCCATGGATGTAATCTGGTTCTTTGCAAACATGCTGGGATATTTAAGGTTGCTGCCCGAAGCAAAGGAAAAATAATTATCCTGCAAAGACAGGATTTTATCACTGACCGTCTGAAATGCCTCCTGCTTCCAGCCAAGGCTTGTCATCTTATTCTTTTGGTTTGTTATCTTAGACTGGGTTCCGGCTGTCATTTGTTCAATAATGGAATCCCGGTCAATTCCGGAACCCAGACCGCCATACCCTCTTAAACTGGTATTCCCAAGGCTGCTTGTTGCTCCTGATACGCTTGCCATCTGTATTCTCCTCTCACATTCACTGCTTAATACGCTTCCTGTCTATGATTTATATATCGGCGGGTATCGTAAAAAAATAATAAAAAGTGCTCAAGTTTATCAACCTGTGCACTTTTTATGTATCATTTATCATAGGGGCTGGAACGGTCATGTCTTGGATTCTCTTTTACATCCATACACGCCTTAATGATTTCCGTAAGAATCCTTACCTTGTATTTACTTTCATAATATCCTATGATAGGAGCCGTGGAGCTCTCATCCACCACAACATACTTTGCGGGAAGCCTGGTCAGGATAAGCGCCGTCACATCCGCCTGACAGCGGCTGCACATACATACGTCATACTGCTTCATATATTGGCTCAGGTTCAGCCTCTTTAGAATCTGCTCCATCACATTGACCATATGGTAATTGTCCAGTTTTCCCTGTATCTCCTCCTCCAGCTGGTCTGTGAGGCGGTCCAGGATTTTACTGGAAATATTCTCATTCTGGCTGGTGTCATTCACCACAACCACCGTCTTATCGCCGGAGGCCGTGATTCTTGGTATTGGTTCCTTAAGGGTTCCCCCCTCCGCCTTCACATCCTGTTTGCCTTGTTCAGCCTCTTCCTGTTTTTCATCCGCTGTATCCTCCGGTTCCGGAGCGCTGCCATTGGTAATCAGGTTCATCACATGGGATGTCTTATTGGTTTTCCTTGGCACTCTCCATCACCTCCTTTAGATAGATGGTCTCTGAAATTTCCTGGATTAAGTCCTGGTAATCCTTCACGGCTGACGAGCGGGGATTGTAGTCAAATATGCTCTCACCGTGGGCCGGGGCCTCCGCAATAGCCACCCCGGTACGGATTTTGGTCCTGAACACCACCGTGTTAATCTGGGCTGCCAGCTGTTCGGCCATCTCCAGCACATCCCGGGATAGAAGGGTCCGCTTATTAAAGCGGGTCAGCAAAATCCCCATGACCTTAAGTCCTGGGTTAAAGCTCTCCCTGACAGACTCTATGGTTTCCTTGAGCTGCGCCAGACCCACCAGACTCAGGATATCCGATGCCAGCGGTATAATCAGGTAATCGGAAACCGTGTACGCGTTCACGGTCAAAAGGTTCAGGGCCGGCGGTGTGTCGATAATGACATAATCATATTGGTCCATCACCGGTTCCAGCGTATTCTTCAGTATGTATTCCCCTGGACCGGAGGCCGTCCGCTCCACCCCGCTGCTGAGGGTGATATCCGAGGTCAGTATATCGCAGTATTCTGTCCGGCAGATGGCTTCCTGCACCGGAAGCGCGCCTTTTAACGCGTCCAGCACCGTAGGCCCATTGGCCGACTCCACCCCCAGGCAGAAACCCAGGTTGCCCTGAGGGTCCAGATCCACGCCCAACACCCTCAGTCCTCTTGCCGCAATCCCGGCAGCCAATGCAGCGGAAGTGGTTGTTTTTCCCACACCGCCCTTCTGATTGGAAACAGTTATGATAGTAGCCAAAGCGTTACCTCCGAATTTAATCTTATTTTATGCATGATTAGGGCCTTATTGCTGCCACAGGGGCATCTCCTCCTCCGGACTGCAATCCACTGCCTGTTTCACCGTCTCTGCATCCAGGGTAAGGAATCCTTCCGTCACAGCGGCGCCCGCTTCCAGGCCGGCCTGACTAAGGGCCTGTTCCCACTCCTGCGCGTCATACTTAATCCCATTGACATAATATACGGCGTCTCCCCAATCATCGTAATCCAGTTCAAAGTGCCATATATTTTCAAATTGGAATCCATTGTCTTTCATCTGGAAAAAATCTCTTTCACCGCTGTTCTTTACAATGGTAAGCCATACGGACTGGCTGTCCTGGTTATAGGTGAGAAAAGACTGATCCGGACCATCCGGGTCTGCCTCGAAGGCAGGAACCATCTCTTCCTCCCGCGGGTCCCAGACAGCCGTCAGGACCACCCTGCCGGGCGACTGCGCACAGTCCACCGCCACAACATCCCGGTATCCGTCCCCGTTTATGTCCCACAGCATGAAGCCTGGGCGCTGGGCGCCATCCCTTTCTTTATAGGCCTTGTCCTTCATCAGCCTTTCAAGCTGCTTTTTAACAGCCTTCCGGTAGGTGTCAAAGGATTCCAGGATAAGCCCGTCCGGTCCCACATAGTGGCCGTCCGGCGTAAACATGTTAAAGCACTTGGCCCCGTCTTCCCCCATGTAATACTTGTTTTTGTCTCTTTTGTCCGTTACCCATCCCGTCTTCATGCGGCCTTTGGAATCCACGTAGTATTCCTTCCCCTGGTCCTCAATCCATTCATCCTCTGCCGGTTCTCCCGGAGAATAAAAGTACATCCAGTATTTTCCATCCTCTGACCGGTCCCAGGTACCCTCCTGGGCGCCATAAACGCCCCGGGGCATGGCAAGGACCAGGACCGCTAAAACCAGGACCGCTGAAACCAGGACCGGGATACATCTATTCAACCTCAATTTTACCCATCTTCTCAATCGAATCCTCCACACGGTCCACCAGCTCATGGATTACCCCATACACAGTGGATGATACATTGGCCATCCTGCCGATTTCCTCCGCCACCACGCAGAATACCACTCCGGCCCGGCCCCCCCGGCCCGCCTCGATGGAAG
>JAJQEA010000164.1 GCA_021201905.1 Clostridia bacterium | reverse complement strand
GTGCACGGTGCTGTGCAGCGTACCCACTGTCTATATCCGCCTCATCCGGGAGATAAGGGAGGGAAAAGCCGGCACCGGGGATTTGTGCCTGCGCCTGTGCGTCACGGCAGGAGCGCCCTGCCCCGAACATACCCTGAGGGACATAAAAGGGGTTATGGGGGCAGAGGCGGCAGTTGTCATGTACGGCATGACAGAGGCGGGACCGGGAATCAGCAGCACCTCTGTGGACGATAGCCTGGAAACAACGGTCTCCACCGTGGGAAGGCTGTGGCCGGGGGTTACGGGCCGGATACAGGATTTATCCACAGGCCAGGTGCTGGGGCCGGGTGAGACCGGCGAACTGTGCATCAAAAGCTACGGGGTGATGCGGGGGTATTACAACAATCCGGAGGAGACTGCCAAGGCAGTGGACCGGGAGGGCTGGCTTCACACCGGGGACATAGCCTCTATGTCGGAGGACGGGCTCCTGACCCTGAAGGGAAGATGCAAGGATTTAATCATACGGGGCGGGGAGAATATAAGCCCCAGGGAAATAGAAGATTTCATACGGAATTATGAACCGGTGGAGGACGTGGCCGTGGTGGGCACTCCGGATGAACAGTACGGCGAGCTGGTATATGCCTTCATCCGCCCCAGGGAGGGGGCGGTGGTTACAAAGGAGGGCCTGAGGGAATGGTGCAGGGGAAGGATTGCCACGATTAAAATTCCCCAGGAGATAGAGCTGACAGACCATTTCCCCATATCAGCGACCGGGAAGATATCCAAGGGACAGCTGCGCAGCCTTGCCAGGGAACATCTGGAGGAAAGGGCGGCGCGGCAGAAAATGGTGGAAGCGGAGGAGACAGGAAAGGACGGTATGGATATATGGCAAAAATCATAACAGTGAAAGAGGCGGCAGAGCTGGTACAGGACGGCGCGGTGATCGGTTCGGCGGTCCAGGGAATGACAGGCTGGCCTGAGGAGATAGGGCTTGCCATTGAGAACCGGTTTATGGAGACAGGACACCCGTCGGGCATCACCCATATACACGGGGCGGGCCAGGGGGATTTCGGCCGTATGTCCGAGGACGGCAAAACCTGCCGGGGAGAGTGCGCGCTGGCCCATGACGGGCTGCTTACATGCAGCATACACGGCCATGTGGGATGCTCCTTTAAGGTGACACGGCAAATCGTGGACAACAAGATTCTGGCCTACAACATTCCCCTGGGAGTGGTGGGGCAGATCTGGAGGGAGATGGGACGGGGGTTCCCGGGCCTTCTGACCAAGGTGGGACTGGGCACCTTCATGGACCCCAGATACGACGGGGCCATGATCAACGAAAAGACAAAAAAGGAAGGGAAGCAGATTGTCACATACATTCCTGACTTCCTTGGAGAAGAGTATCTGTTTTATACGCTGCCCAAGCTGACCGTAGCCCTTTTGCGGGCCACCACTGCGGACGAGGACGGGAATCTGACCTATGAGAAGGAATGTATGCCCTGCGAACCCCTGGACCTGGCAATGGCCGCAAAGGCGGCTGGCGCTGTTATCATTGCCCAGGTGGAGCGCGTGGCTGCCATGGGAACCCTGGATCCCAGGGATGTGAAGGTGCCGGGAATTCTGGTGGATTACGTGTGTATTGCAGAGCATCCCGAGCGCATCATGCAGACCCATATCACCCATTTTAATCCTGCCTTTACCGGAGAAATCCGCATTCCCATGAAGAACAGCGGGGCGCCCCTGCTGTTGGATGACAAGAAGGTATTCACAAGGCGCACCGCCATGGAAATACATGCGGGAGACAAGTGCAACCTGGGCATCGGAATGCCCGGACTGGTCCCCAATGTGCTCATGGAGGAGGGCGTGGATTCACAGGCGACCCTTATATCAGAGTCCGGCCTCATAGGTGGAATTCCCGCGCCGGGAGGAGACTTTGGCGCCCATTTCAACCCGGTGGCAATGTATCCTCAGACAGACCATTTCAGCTTCTTTGACCAGGGCGGACTGGATGTGGCTGTGTTCGGACTCAGCGAGGTGGACCGGGACGGCAATGTAAACACCACGTTCCTCAACGGTAAGATAGCCGGAGTGGGCGGCTTCCCCAATATCTCGGCCAACGCCAGGCACTCCATCTTTGTGGGCTCCTTCACGGCGGGAGGGCTGAAATGCCATATAGAGGACGGCAGGATGTGTATTGACCAGGAGGGACGTTTTGACAAGTTTGTGGAATCCTGCGCACAGCTTTCCTTTAACGCAGAGCAGTGTCTGGCAAAGGGGAACCGGGTTACGTTCATCACGGAGCGCTGTGTGATTGAGAGGACCGCCCAGGGCATGATATTGACCGAGGTGGCACCCGGTATCGACATACAGACACAGATACTGGACCACATGGGCTTTAAACCCATCATACCTGATGGAGGACCGGCCCTGATGGTCGCCGGGCTGTTCTCCGAGACATGGGGACGCCTGGGAGACCATTTTTAGGAAAAAGAGGAAACGTGTATGAGAAGGATGGAATCAGATAACTGCTTTGTCTGCGGCACCCAAAACCCCATAGGACTGCACCTGGACATTACAGAGGGGGAAGGCTGGGCCAGGGCTGTGTGGACCGTGGAAAAGCCGTATGTGGGATATGAAGGCATGCTCCACGGGGGGCATCATGGCTTCCATCATGGATGACCTCATGGCACACGCCCTCTACTATACGGACCTGGATGTGGTGACAGCCCATCTGGAGCTGGATTACATGGCCCCCATCCATGTGGGGGAGCAGATTGAGTGTGAGGCAGAGGCGGCGGAGTTGGGAAAGGGACGTTCCATCCGGGCCCGGGGCACCATTAAGAGGGATGGCGCTGTGGCGGCCCGGGCCAAGGGCGTCATGGTGATTGTGAAGGCGCCGGGAAAGGAAGCTTAGCCAATGACCCGGAGGACACCGCCGTGACAACGGCAGGAGGTATGGTATGGAGAGGACCGGAGCGGTGATACTGGCGGCAGGCCTGTCGTCAAGGATGCATGAGTTTAAGCCCCTTCTGGAGCTGGGAGACAGCACCATCATTGTCAGGGCCATTGAAAATCTTAAGACGGCAGGGGCCTCTCCGGTTATCATTGTGGCCGGATATAAAGGGGACCAGCTGATGGATTATCTGTGGCCCCTGGATATCATGTTTGTCCGCAATGAAAATTATGCCTCCGGCCAGATGTTTGATTCGGTCAAACTGGGTATATCCAGGGCTGCCGGGCTGTGCAGCCAAATCCTCATCACGCCTGGGGACGTCCCGCTGATTGAACAGGACACCTTTAAACAGGTGATGGAATGTCCGGGCACCCTGGTGCGCCCGGTCTGCGGCGGCCGTCCGGGCCATCCGGTCCGGGTGGATTCACGGCTGGTGCCGGATATCTGCGCCTACAGGGGCGGGGGAGGGCTCACGGGAGCCATGGAGCACCTGGGGGTGCCGATTACGGAACTGGAGGTGGAGGATCCGGGAATTTACCTGGATGCGGATACTCCTCAGGATTATATGAATCTCAGATACTGGAATGATTACAGCCAGTTACAGAAACAAGGCCCTAAAATGATACATTTCCATATTTCAATAGGAATGACCTCATAGGGGGTGTGGAAATGGTCAGGTGTGCCCCGGTGATGGAACGCCCGGCCATTTCCGCCTTAAAAGACCATAAAAAACAACAAAAACCCCTGCATAAATTCCCGTTTGTAGTGTATGTATCTTTACAAAATCGAACGCTGGTGCTATTCTATATGCAATGCGTTATTTGAAAATATAAATAACGGGCGGAGGTTAAATAGAATGAAACTGATTCAGACAGTGGATGTGGAGGGCACCGTACTGTGCCATGATATCACACAGATTATTAAGGGAGTGACAAAGGATGCGGTATTTTGCAAGGGCCATGTGGTCACCAGGGAAGACATACCGGTCCTCTTAAGCGTGGGAAAGGACCAGCTCTATGTATGGGAGAAGGAAGACGGAATGCTTCATGAGAATGACGCGGCAAAGATTCTCTGTGGCATGTGCAAAGGGCAGAATATGGAGCGTTCCCAGGCAAGGGAAGGAAAAATTGAGCTGACGGCTGCATGTGACGGCCTGCTGAAGGGGGACAACCGGGGGCGGACGGCGGTAAACGGATTCGGACAGATGATGATAGCCACCCGTCACGGCAATTTTGCAGGGAAGAAGGGGGATAAGCTGGCGGGGACCAGAATCATCCCGCTTGTGATTGAGGAAGAAAAGATGGAGGCGGCAAAAAAGGGCGGCCGCAGAGGCCACAGGGGGATGTCCCATCCTGGAGCTGAAACCATTTTTACATAAAAAAGTAGGTATCGTTACAACGGGCAACGAGGTGTTTTACGGCCGTATCCAGGATACCTTCACCCCCGTAATCCGGGGAAAGCTTTCCGAGTTCGACACAGAGGTTATTGACCATGTGACGTGGAACGACGACGATACCAAGGTAACGGCCAGCATCCTGGACATGATACAAAAGGGCGCGGACGTGGTGGTCTGTACGGGCGGCATGAGCGTGGACCCGGACGACAAGACTCCCCTTGCCATCCGAAACACGGGAGCAGATATCGTATCATACGGCGCGCCAGTGCTTCCGGGAGCCATGTTCCTGCTGGCCTATTACCAGGTCAGGGACGGGGAACATCCACGTACGGTTGCCATCATGGGACTTCCGGGATGCGTCATGTATGCCAAGCGCACCATATTTGATCTGGTCCTGCCAAGAATCATGGCGGATGACGTGGTGACGGCGGAGGATCTGGCCGCGCTGGGCCAGGGCGGGCTTTGCCTTAACTGCCCGGAATGCACCTTCCCCAACTGCGGGTTCGGCAAGGGGATGTAACAAACCGTTTGAAAGGAAACAGAGATGGAATTTACACATTTTGACGACCAGGGCAACGCCCTGATGGTGGATGTAGGGGATAAGGCTGAGACAAAGCGGGAGGCAGTGGCCAGGGGAAGCATCTTTATGAGCCCTGAGTGCCTGGAAAAGGTGGCGCAGGGCACCATGGCAAAGGGAAATGTGCTGGGGGTTGCCAGAGTGGCAGGCATCATGGGGGCCAAGAGAACCTCGGAGCTGATTCCACTGTGCCATATACTGAATCTCACCAAGCTCACCGTGGATTTCACCATAAAGAAGGAGAGCAATGAGATTGAGGCGGTCTGCACGGCCAGGACCACGGGTAAGACCGGCGTGGAGATGGAGGCGCTGACAGGGGTGTCTGTGGCGCTGCTGACAGTCTACGACATGTGCAAGGCCGTGGATAAGTCCATGGAGATCGGAGACATTTACCTGGAACATAAAAGCGGAGGCAAGAGCGGGGAATTCCATAACCCCAGATGTGCCCGGAACAGGGGATGAGCAATATGAAGGATGCATTGGGAAGAACCATTGACTATATGAGGATATCCATTACGGACAGGTGCAACCTGCGCTGCAAGTACTGCATGCCCTATGGGGTGGAGTGCGTGCCCAGATGGGATATCCTGTCTCTGGAGGAGATTGAAGCTGTGGGAATCTGCGCAGCCAGCCTGGGCATACGCCATATCAAGGTGACGGGGGGCGAACCCCTGGTGCGCAGGGACTGCTGTCAGCTGGTAAAGCAGCTTAAGGGCACACCTGGCATTGAGAAGGTAACCATAACCACCAACGGCGTGCTGCTGGAGCGGTATCTGGACGATTTGGCGGAGGCCGGGATAGACGGCATCAACATCAGCCTTGACACCCTGGACAGGGATCTGTACCAGAGGATAACGGGAACCGACGCCCTGGGCACTGTGATGGAAGCCGTCAGGCGGGCCTGCGCCATGCCGATATCCGTTAAAATCAACGCGGTGTCCATTGACTTTAGCCAGA
Organism: Clostridia bacterium; assembly: GCA_021201905.1. GTDB lineage: Bacteria > Bacillota > Clostridia > Lachnospirales > Lachnospiraceae > Enterocloster. Next base: position 3,792 of record JAJQEA010000164.1, on the reverse strand, counting down.
TGGATGAAAAACAGCGGGAAGCCGGACAGGATGGCTGGCGGCAGATGGTGGAGCTGGCAAGGGAGTATCCGGTGGATGTGCGGTTCATCGAGATGATGCCCATTGGTTACGGCAGGAATTTTAAGACCATCAACCACCAGGAGCTGCTGGAGGAGATGATGAGGGCATACCCCTGTATGGAGGAGGATGACCGGGTCCACGGCTTCGGGCCGGCTGTCTACTACCGGATACCGGGATTTGAGGGCAGTATCGGACTGATCAGCGCTATCCACGGAAAATTCTGCAGCGACTGCAACCGGGTGCGCCTTACCTCCCAGGGCTATCTGAAGCCCTGCCTGTGCTATGAGGACGGGGTGGATTTGAGGCGGATACTGAGAAAGGGACAGGAACGGCCTGAGGAGGAGGTGCATTACCGCTGGCCCTATGCCGGACGCCCGGCTGATGAGGAGCTTCAGAGGGAACTGAGGAAGGCCATGGAACAGGCTGTATTATGCAAACCAGCGGCCCACTGCTTCGAGCGTCCGGGTCAGATAACAGAAGCACATAACATGATTGCTATTGGAGGATAAAGGATATGTCAGAGCAGACAAAACAGAGTGTCTGTCCCACCGGAGTGGTGAAGGCCATCTGTATCAGTGATAAACGGGGAATTGAGAAGAGGGCCATAGAAGAGGGGCATTTTCTGGTGGATTTCGGTATTGAGGGAGATGCCCACGCAGGCCACTGGCACCGCCAGGTAAGCCTTCTCTCCTATGATAAGGTGAAGGCCTTCAACGAGCGTGGGGCCAATGTCATAGACGGGGCCTTTGGCGAGAACCTGGTGGTGGAGGGCATTGATTTCAGAAGCCTTCCCGTGGGTACAAGGCTGTATGCGGGCACCGTAGAACTGGAGATGACCCAGATAGGAAAGGAATGCCACAGCCACTGCGCTATCTACAAGCGCATGGGTGAGTGCATCATATCCAAGGAGGGCGTGTTTGCCAGAGTCATCCGGGAGGGAATCATCCGTCCGGGAGATGAGATGCGTGTGGAGCCGCCGGCCCAGGAGCGTCCCTTTACGGCCGCCGTCATCACTCTCAGCGACAAGGGCGCCAGGGGAGAGCGGAAGGACGAGAGCGGTCCCGCGGCAAAGGAGCTGCTGGAGGCAGCCGGATATGAGGTGGTGGAGCTTCTGCTTTTGCCGGACGAGCCGGTCCAGTTAAAGACACAGCTGATACGTCTGGCCGACAGCCGCCAGGTGGATCTGGTGCTGACAAACGGAGGAACGGGATTTTCCCTCAGGGACCAGACCCCCGAGGCTACCATGGCGGTGGCTGAGCGCAACGCGCCCGGAATCGCTGAATTCATCCGCATGAAATCCATGGAGGTGACGGACCGGGCCATGCTCAGCAGGGGCGTGTCCGTTATCCGGGGAAAGACCCTGATAGTGAACCTGCCGGGAAGCCCTAAGGCGGTTAAGGAGAGCCTTGGCTTCATCATGGGCAGCCTTGACCATGGACTTAAGATACTCAGGGGAAGCGCCTCGGAATGCGCCAGAAGCTGATGTGTGCCTGAAAGCAGTTCCAGACATACTCCAGAGAGACAGATAACAGTGATATAGGAATACAGGCACTTTTCCGGTATAAATGCTCATCCGTTGCAGATGGGCATTTATGTGGGGGACGATATGGTCATATGAGTATAATGGGTGTCTGTGTTTGTATATAAATAATATTCTAAAAACGAGCAGGAGGATTGGATTATGAAAAAAACAGGTTTGCATGATGATGGCGGCAATGATGGCAGCGGCGGCTCTGGCCGGCTGTTCAGGCGGGGCAAAGGAAACAACGGCGGCAGCCACCCCGGCGGAGACAGCGGCAGAGACAACCCAGGCCGCCGGGGCAGAGACAGAAGCAGAGTCCACGGACGGGGAGACCACGGCGGCCCAGGCAGGCGAATCCACGGAGATTCTGGTTGCGGCGGCAGCCAGCCTTAAGAATGCCTATGAGGATGAACTGATACCCATGTTCCAGGAGCAGTATCCGGGCGTGGTTGTGAAGGGCACGTATGACAGCTCAGGTAAGCTCCAGACACAGATCGAGGAAGGACTGGAGGCGGATGTGTTCATGTCAGCCGCACCTAAGCAGATGACAGCCCTGGACGAGGAAGGCATGATTGAATCCGGCACCATCACCAACCTGCTGGAGAATAAGATTGTGCTCATCGTACCAGCAGGCAGCAGCGCAGGTCTTGCGAAGTTTGAGGACATTGAGAAGGCGGAAAGCATTGCTCTGGGAGACCCGGCCAGCGTGCCTGTGGGACAGTATTCTGAGGAAGCCCTTACCAGCCTGGGCATCTGGGATAAGATTCAGGACAAGGTAAGCTTTGGAACCAACGTGACAGAGGTGCTCAACCAGGTGGCCGCGTCCAGCGCTGACGCGGGTATCGTGTACGCCACCGACGCAGCCAGCATGGCGGACCAGGTGGAAGTGGTAGCCGAGGCACCGGAGGGAAGCCTTGCAAAGAAGGTCATCTATCCTGTTGCGGTTGTGAAGAACACGGCTCACCCGGAGGAAGCAAAGAACTTTGTGGAATTCCTTAAGACGGACGGGGCCATGAAGGTATTTGAGGAATACGGATTCACGAAAGGCGAGTAAGGAAAAGGGAGGAACCATCCATGGACTGGTCACCGGTACTGATATCTATGAAGACAGCCAGCCTGTCGATTTTCATTACGTTTTTTTCTGGGAATCTTTGCGGCATGGGCTGTGGTGAGCATGAAAAATGAAACATGGAAGCTGATTTGGGACGGCGTGCTTACGCTGCCCCTTGTCCTTCCCCCTACGGTGGCCGGTTTTTTCCTTCTCTATATATTCGGGGTCAAACGGCCGGTAGGACAGTTTTTTATTGAATATTTCAGCGTTAAGATTGCATTTTCGTGGACAGCTACGGTGATTGCGGCCGTGGTCATGTCCTTTCCTTTAATGTACCGCTCTGCCAGGGGCGCGTTTGAACAGGTGGACCAGAACCTGGTGGCGGCAGCCAGGACCCTGGGCATGAGCGAGTGGAGCATCTTCTGGAAGGTGCTCATGACCGGAGGCATGCCGGGGGTTGTCAGCGGAGGCGTACTGGCCTTTGCAAGGGGACTGGGAGAGTTTGGGGCCACTGCCATGATTGCCGGAAACATAGCAGGCAAAACAAGGACCCTTCCCATGGCGGTATATTCCGAGGTGGCCGCAGGCAATATGGATACGGCGTACCGGTATGTGGCAGTGATTGTGGTCATCGCATTCCTGTCCATTTTATTGATGAACTGGGCGGCATTAAGGCCCGGGAACCGGAAGGGATGAAAGGGGAACAGCCGTGAACTCAGAATACAATCTTCATTTGGAAGTTGATATAAGAAAGAAATTAAAGGATTTCAAGCTGGACATCCGCTTTGAGGCCGGGCGGGGATGCCTAGGCATCCTGGGTCCGTCGGGCTGCGGCAAAAGCATGACACTGAAATCCATAGCCGGCATTATCCGCCCGGACGAGGGCAGGATTGCCCTGCGCTATGCCCAGGGGGGAGGCCGCCGGGGGGCGTGTTCTCTATGACTCCGCCCTCAGGGTCAATGAGAGGCCCCGGGTAAGGCGGGTGGGCTACCTGTTCCAGAACTATGCCCTGTTTCCCGGCATGACCGTGAAAGAGAACATCATGGTGGGACTTAAGGGAGGACGGGGAAATGTGGGGCTTAGAAGGCGCCGGCCCATGTCCCAGGCAGCCAGTGAACAAAAGGTGTCCGAGATGGTGGAACGGTTCCGACTCCAGGG